>JAGXAV010000019.1 GCA_018971455.1 Rhodospirillales bacterium | reverse complement strand
TCGTCGCCGGTCGCGGCCATGCCGGCGCCGCGCGACTTCGCAGCGCTGATCGACGGGGATCTGGTGGGCGTCGCGCAACGCGACGTCATCGAACGGCGCAGCCCGGCGCGCGGGACGGTTGTCAGCCGCTATCCCGCGGCCACCCCGGCGGATCTCGACCGGGCCATCGCCGCGGCACGCCGGGAGGCCGACCGCGGCACGTGGCGCCGCATGGCGGGGGCCGAGCGCGCGCGCATCATCGGGCGCGTCGCGCGGCTGATCGAGCAGCACAAGGAAGAGCTTGGCCTGATCGAGTCGCTCGAGGTCGGCAAGCCCATCTCCGGCGTGGTGCGGGAAATCGGCGGCTCGGTCGCGCTCTGGGAGTTCGCGGCCACCCTGGCGCGCCGAAGCGACGGCGATCTCTATGACCAGCTGGGCGGCGACAATCTCGGCCTGGTGTTCCGCGAGCCGGTCGGCGTCGTCGGCATGATCACGCCGTGGAACTACCCGCTGCTGATCGTCAGCCAGAAACTGCCCTTCGCGCTCGCTCTCGGCTGCTGCGCGGTGGTCAAGCCGAGCGAGATGACGTCGGGAACGGCGCTGCGGCTCGGCGCGCTGCTGCTGGAGGCGGGTGTCCCGCCGGGCGTGGTCAACATCGTCGCCGGGGACGGCCCGGGCGCCGGCAAGGCCCTCTGCGAAGATGCCAGGATCGACATGATCTCGTTCACAGGCTCGACGCGGGTCGGACGGGAGATCGGGGCAATCTGCGGCCGCATGCTGAAGCGCGTGTCGCTCGAGCTTGGCGGCAAATCCGCCCAGATCGTCTGCGCCGACGCCGACCTCGACCGTGCGGCGGAGCGTGTCGCCTTCGGCGTGACACGCAATGCCGGGCAGGCCTGCGTGAGCGGCTCGCGGCTTCTGGTGCAGGAGGCGATTGCCGATCGTTTCATCGCCAGCGTCACCGAACGCCTCCAACGGATCCGTGTGGGCGACCCGCTCGATCCCGAAACGGAGATGGGTCCGCTCGTGAGCGAGGCGCAGCGCCATCGCGTGCAGGGCTACGTGCAGGCGGGCATCGCGGATGGCGCGACATTTTCCGCGCGGCCGGACCCCGGATTGCCGCCCGAGGGATTCTTCGTGCAGCCCGGGGTTTTTACCGGCGTGCGCCCGGCCATGTCGATCGCGCAGGAGGAGATTTTCGGCCCGATCCTGTCGGTGATGCGGTTCAGCGGAATCGAGGAGGCGGTGGCGCTCGCCAACGGCACCGCCTACGGTCTTTCGGCGGGCTTGTGGACGCGCGACATGGACAAGGCCTTCGCGATCGGCCGCGCGCTCGGCGCGGGAACGGTGGAGATCAACACCTACATGGCGGGCGCGCCCGAACTGCCTCTCACCGGGCACAAGCAGCGCGGGCTCGGGCACGAGAAGGGCGCGTACGCCATCGATGAATTCACCCGGCTGAAGACGTTGCAGATACAGCTTAATCCCGTGCACGGCTGAGTTGCGGGCGGCAAGAAATCATGAAAAGCGCCGCGACGCCGCGGCAGGAATGGACAAATGACCATGCTTCGTTCGATGAAAGTGGTGAGTTTCTGCCACGTGCTCCAAGGGCCGGCCTGCACCCAGTATCTCGGCGATATGGGCGCCGACATCATCAAGATCGAACCCATCGAGGGCGAGCGGGCGCGCCGCTGGGCGGGCCCGCATTTCGGCGATGCGAGCGGCCTCTATCTCTGCGCGTTTCGCAACAAACGCTGCCTTGCCGTCGATCTGAAGTCGCCGGAAGGGCTCGAGATCGTGCTCTCGCTCATCGACCAGGCCGATGTCGTTGTCGAGAATTACCGCAGCGGTGTCATGGAACGGCTTGGCCTCTCCTACGAGGCGATCCGCAAGCGCAAGCCCGAGATCATCTACGCGAGCGGCACCGGCTGGGGCAGCGCCGGGCCCATGGTCAAGCGTCCCGCGCAGGACATCATCATCCAGGCGCGCACCGGCCTTGCCTACGCCACCGGGCAGGAAGGCGCGCGGGCCGTCGGCTCGGCGATCGTCGATCAGCACGGCGGTGCGCTGCTCGCCATGGGAATTGTCGCGGCCTACGTGAAGAAGCTGACCACCGGCCAGGGAACCCTGGTCGAAAGCTCACTCTTCGCGGCCGGTCTCGACATCCAGACGGAACCGCTCACCGTCTATCTCTCCCAGCGCCCGGGTGCGGAGGTGTTCGACCGCGAGGAGCACCTTGCCACCTGGTACCACCAGGCGCCCTACGGCATCTATCGCCTGCTCGATGCCGAAATCGCGATGTCCGTGAATGATCCGATGAAGGTCGCCGATGCGCTGGACAGCGACGAGCTTCGCCAGATCGCCGGCCTCGATCGTTTCGCCGATCGCGATCATTACTCGCGCGAGTTCGCCCGCGTCATGGCCACGCGCCGGTTTGCCGACGTGGAGCGGGCCTTCGATCCCATCGGCATCTGGTACAGCAAGGTCTTCAGCTTCGACGACGTCGCCGAGGATCCGCAGGCCAAGGCCCTCGGCGTCTTCCGCCACGAGACCGTCGGCGACGTTCCGGTGACCCTGGTGAACCACCCGATCCGTTACGACGGGGAGGTCCCGCCGCTTCGCGTCAAGGCGGTGAAGATCGGCGAAAACACGAGGGAGATCCTGTCCGAGATGGGCCTCGCCGAGGACCGCATCGCGGATCTCGTGCGTCGCGGCATCGTGCGCGCCGCGGGCGAAACCGCGGAGGCGCGTGACGACGAGCGGACGATCGCGTGATGACGGAGAGCGAAAACCTCGCCGCCTGCGTAGTGGGTGAGCGCCCGTCGCCGCATGTGCAGCTCATCCGCTTCGCCCGCGAGCAGAAGAAAAATGCCCTCCACAGCTCGATGGTCATTGAGCTCGGACGCCAGCTGGAGATCGCCGCCGAGGACCCCTCGATCCGCTGCGTGGTGATCACCGGTGGCCGGGACGCGTTTGCCGCGGGTGCGGATATCCGCGAAATGGTGGAGCGCGGTCCGCCCGGCACGTCCAACAACCCCCTGCGGGTCGCGGCGTGGCGGCGGATCGAGCAGTTTCCCAAGCCGATGATCGCCGCCGTCAACGGCATCGCGTTCGGCGCGGGCAATGAGCTTGCCATGGTGTGCGATTTTATCATTGCCGGGAGCAACGCGCAGTTCGGGCAGCCGGAGGTGAAGATCGGCGGCATGGCGGGCGACGGCGGAACCCAACGCCTGCCGCGCAAGGTGGGGCCGGCCCTCGCCGCCTATATGCTCTTCACGGGCGATCCCATCGATGCCGAGACCGCGCGCCGCCTCGGCTATGTCGTCGAGATCTGCGATCCTGCCGACACGGTCCGGCGCGCGATCGAAATCGGTGAGGTCATCGCCTCCCGCGCGCCGATCGCGGTGCGCCTGACCAAGGCCTGCATCCGCGTCGCCGTTGGCGCGACGCTGGAGAACGGAATCGCCTACGAGCGGGATTCGATCTGGCGCAACGCGGAGTCACCGGATCGGAAGGAAGGCATGACCGCCTTCGTCGAGAAGCGAGCGCCAAAGTTCCGTGGCACCTGGTAGGTGCCACGGCACCCGCATCGGCCCGGTGCTCTGGAAAACATTGAAGCGAGAGCAACTTAGTCCGATCTGACTGACCACGAAGCGGTTCAGCCAGATCGGACGTTGCTCTCCGGCGTGAGCAGCGCCACCAGCTCGCGGCAATCCGCACTCTCGTCCACCCGCCGCAGCATGGCGATCGCCGCCCGCACCTGCGCCGCGGGCAGGACCGTCCCCATCAGCTCCGCCGCCTTGGCTTCCACCTCGTCGCGCGTCATCGGGTTTT
Source organism: Rhodospirillales bacterium (assembly GCA_018971455.1). GTDB lineage: Bacteria > Pseudomonadota > Alphaproteobacteria > Acetobacterales > Acetobacteraceae > REEB85. The sequence goes on along the minus strand of JAGXAV010000019.1, from coordinate 8,904 downwards.
CGACGCGCCCGCGGACGTCGCGTCCCTGCGCGCGGCGATAGGTTCGCCCGGCCGCATCGACCTCCACCACGGCGGCGAAGCGTTCCAGCCCCGGCGTCGGTCCGAGCATCGCAATCCGCTGGCCCATGCGGACGACATCGGGGCTTTCCATCCGCGCGCTGTCATGGGCCGCATCAAAGCTGAGCCGCCCGTCGAGCGCCGCCGCGGTCATGCAGTAGCGGAGATTGACATCCGGCATGCGGCTCTTGTCGCCAATCACCTTGTACCAGTGTTCGCTGTAATGAATGCGGATGGCGGTGATGTCGGGTGCTGTGATGCGCTGTTCGGCGAGAATGGCTTCGAGCGCGGCCAGGGGGGCCGCGATCGGGTAGCCGACGGGATAGCACTTGATATCCGTCTCCATGATGGCGAAGCGCGTGCCCAGTTGTTGCGTCAACGCGTCTGGGCGCGGTTCCGGGGAAATGGCATCGAGCATGTTGCGCTCGTTCATGTCGAGCGCATCGCCGCCGCCGGTAAATCCCGCGCGCACCAGGGCGGCCGATTTGACGCCGTTCATCGCCGGCATGCCGCCGAACACGTAGCTCTTCAGCGTGTGCCGCTCATCCAGCCGCCACGTCGTGAGCCCCGAGGCTTCCTGGGCGAGATAGTTCAGCAGGATCATGAACCGGTCCGCATCGAACCCCATCAGCGCGCCCGCCGCGTAGCCCGCGCCGAAAAGCGGGCCATAGGCATGGCTCGACAGGGATGAACTCTTGAACGTCATCGCGCCGCCGAACGCGCGCGCGAAACGCACGGTCATCTCATAGCCAAGGATGGTCGCACGCAGCAGGGCGTCTCCCGGGCATCCGAGCGCCGCGCCGGTGACGATCGCGGCGGGCACGACACCGCAGCCGGGGTGCGTCTGGCTGTCCTCCTGCGAATCGTCGGATTCGTCGGCGTGCGCGGCCATGCCGTTGGCAAGCGCCGCCTCGGCCAGAGGCGCGCGCAGACCAGTCCCGAGAACCGGCGCAATGGCTGCCCCGCCAAGCGACGCCACATAGCGCTGGCCGGCGATGCCCGCCTCCAGCGCCGCCCCGGATACGATCGCGGCAAGCGTGTCGAGCAAATGGAGCTTCGCCTTCTCGCGGACCTCATCCGGCAGCGGAGCCGTGGTGGCGGCCGCGGCATGGCGTGCGATTGCCGGGCCATATTGCCCGCCGTCGGAACACGAACCGGCCACCGCTTCCTCCTCACCACGCCACGCCCACGCGCCCCGGCGTCAATCCGCATGCATCCCGGGTCGTTGCTTGACGCGCGTGGCATGCGGACCTAGGCTTTGATGACGAGCGCTTACATTGGGATGAGCGTCACAGCAAGAGGGCGCGCGGCGTGGCCGGCCAACGCTCCGCCCCGGCGGCCGCGAATGGCGGAACAGGTGGCGTGACGCGATACGAAAGGGCGGGCGCGTGGCAATTCGGTTCGGTGTGGTCGGCACGGCATTCTGGGGCCGGGAGGTGCATGCGCCTGGCGTCGCCCGCGCGAAGGGGGCCGGCCTCGCCGGCGTCTGGGGACGAAATCAGGACGCCGCGCGCGCCATCGCCCAGCATCTCGGCGTGCGGGCATTCGAGACATTCGACGATCTCCTCGCCGAGACCGATGCGCTGACAATGGCGGTGCCGCCATCGGTTCAGGCGGGCCTCGCGCTGCGCGCCGCCGAAGCGGGCAAGCACATGATCCTCGAAAAGCCGCTCGCCCTGACCGCGAGCGACGCCCAGGCGATCGCCGATGCCATGACGGCGCGCGGCACGCGCAGCATCGTGTTCTTTCTCCGCCGTTTTGTGCCGGAAATTGCCGCCGCGATCGCCGCCGAGCGCGGGGGTGACTGGCGGAAGGCGACGGTGCGCGTCCATTCCTCTGTGATGGCGACTGCCTCGCCCTACGCGCAATCGGTGTGGCGCCAGGAGGCGGGAGCGGCGCTCTGGGATATCGGCCCGCACGTGCTCTCGGTCCTGCTCCCGATGCTCGGGCCCGTCGAGCGGGTGCGGGCGCAGCCGGAGGAGGGGGGCGTCTGCGTGTTCCGGACCGAGCACCGGAATGGCGCCACCGCGGATGTCTCGCTCACCCTGCACGCCGATCCCGCCCAGGTTGGCACGAGCTATCGCTTCGCATCGCCGACACGCGAGATTGCCCTGCCGGAACCGGAGATCGATCGCCGCGGAGCCTTCACACGGGCCGTGGAGACACTGGCCGAGCTGATCGAGGGCAGGCTCGATCAGCATGAATGTGACGTGCGGACCGGCGCCACCATCACCTCCATTCTGGCTGCCGCCGAGCAGAGCGCCCGTGCCGGCGCGGCCATCGCGGTCCCTCCCTGAAGACATCGCGCATGACGATCAAGAGCGTCGGCAGCTGGATGCTCCGCTTTCCTTCCGACCGCGTGCGCGCCGAGCGCGCCGATGAAATGTTCGAACTCATCGGCGTCACCCTCGAGGACACGAGCGGCAAGACCGGCACGGGATGGAGCTTCACGTCGGATCATGGCGGCGGGGAGGCGATCAAGGCGCTGCTGGACGTCGTTCTCCTCCCCTGCGTCACCGGGCGGGAGGCGCGCGATGTCGAGGCGGTGAACGACATGCTGTTCCACCGCACCCATCGTTTGGGCCACGGCATCGCCTCGATGGCGATCGCGGCGATCGACATCGCCATGTGGGATCTGCGGGCACGTGCCGGCGGTGTCTCGCTTGCCCGCGCACTCGGACAGGTGCGCGACCGGGTGCCCTGCTACGGCAGCGGCAAGGCAAGCCCCACGCTGCCCATCGGCGAGCTTGCGGAACTGGCCGGGGAATACGCCCGCGCCGGGTTCGAAGCGGTCAAGATCCGTATCGGCCGCGAGCCGGCACGCGACATCGCGCGCCTTGCCGCGGTTCGCGAAGCGGTGGGCCCGGACATCCGCATCCTCTGCGACGCGAATGAGCGGCTCGACCTGCCGACCGCGCTGTGGCTCGGCCGCCAGCTCCCGGAGCTCGGCGTGTTCTGGCTGGAGGAGCCGCTCCTCTCCCAGGATCTCGCGGGGTACCAGCGGCTGCGTGCCACTCTTCCGCTCGCCATCGCGATGGGGGAGCACGTGCACTCGCGGCGCGATTTCGTCCCCTACATGCGCGACGGCGCCGTTGATGTCGTGCAGCCCGATCTCTGCTTCGTCGGCGGCATCACGGAGACGATGCGGATCGGCCACATGGCCGACAGCTTCGGGCTCGCCTTGGCCCCGCATTTCATGACGCCGCTTCACGTGCACATCGCCGCCGCGCTGCCGCGTGCGAGCTATGTCGAATACTACCCGTTCATGGACGACCTGCTCACGCATGGCCTGGTGCTGGAAGCCGGCATGCTTCGCGTGCCGGATCGTCCCGGCCATGGCGTGGCCTTCACTGCGGAGGCATGGCGGAGCTATCGTGTCGCCTGATCGCGCTTGACACGCTTTGCGCGCCGATTAATGTAATCGCTTACGTTCATCTTTCCGATGGGAAGCCGGGAGCGCCTTGGTGCCTTTGAAACGTCCCCATAACCGGTTCGTGCCCGAGCGGCGAAGGCTGTCGGCCGGCGCCGCCTGTTGTCGCGGCCTGGGGTTGCCGCACCGCTCATTCCGCGAAGGTCGGCATGGAACATAGGGTTGCGTCGGTCACAGTGCATCTCGTGTCCGCGGCCGTCACTGGCGGGTTCAGCGACGCGACGCGAAAGGTCGAGACCATCGGTTTCCTGATCGTGCGCATCGAAACCGATCAGGGCCTCGAAGGCATCGGCGTCACCTATCACGAGGTGGGTGGTGAGGCGACCGCCGAACTCATCTCCCGCAACATGGCGCCGAAGCTTGTCGGGCGCGATCCCCTGCAGACGGAAGCGATCTGGCAGGAGTTCTTCCACTACCTCCGCGGCGTCGGCCGCAAGGGCATGATGTATTGTGCGCTGAGCGCCATCGACATTGCGCTGTGGGACCTGAAGGGAAAGATTCTCGGCCTGCCGCTGCACCGGCTGCTCGGCGGCGATCGCACGCGCGTTCCCGTCTATGCCAGCGGCGGCTGGACCTCCTACTCCGACGACCAGCTCGTCCATGAAATCCGCGATATGGTCTCGCGCGGCTATCGCATGGTGAAATTCAAGGTCGGATTCGACGGCGGCAGGAACATCCGGCGCGACGTCGAGCGCGTCCGCAAGGTCCGCGAGGCGGTCGGCCCGGAGATCGACCTGCTGGTGGATGCCAATAACTGCTTTGATGCCGCAACGGCAATCCAGCTCGCCAATCGCATTCGCGAGTTCGATATCACGCTGTTCGAGGAGCCCGTCTTCGCCGACGACATTCCTGGCCTCGCCCGGTTCCGCGCGGGAACGGACATTCCTCTTGCGACCGGCGAGCACGAATACACGAAATTCGGCGTGCGCGACCTTTTGCTGCACCAGGCGGCCGATATCGTGCAGGTGGATGGCGCGCGCGTGGGCGGCTACACGGAAATGCTGAAATGCGCCGCCCTGACGCAGGCATGGAACGTGAAGTTCGCGCCGCACGCGATGGAGAATATTCACCTGCCCCTGGTGGCGGCGCTGCCGAACGCACCGTTCCTCGAGCGCTTGTTGATGTTCGAGGATATCACGTCCAAGATATTCAGGGACGCGCCGAAGCCGGTCTCCGGGTACATGGAGGTTCCGGATCTCCCCGGCCTTGGCCTGCAACTCGATCTCGACTTTATCAAAGAGCACGACGAACGAAGGACCGCCTGAGGTCACGGGAGTCGATCTGTGCCGAAGGGGAGGGGCGCGCGATGACGGGCATGCAGGAGCCATGGATGACGCCGTGGCGCGGGAGCCTCGCGCCTTGACGGGCACGCTGGCCGAGCGCAGCACGCCGCGGCGGGCGGCAAGCCCGCGGGTTCGGGAAGTCGCGGCCAGGCTGGCGCTCGTCCCCACGGTCCTCGTCATGGCCGTCTGCTTCTACGGCAGCATCGTCTGGACGGTCTATATCTCCATGACACGCTCGTCGATGCTGCCGGAATACGGCTTCGCCGGCCTGTTCCAGTACAACAGGCTGTTCAACTCGCTGAGCTGGCAGACCACCTTCGACAATATGTTCATCTTCGGCTTCCTCGATGTCGTGGGCACGCTGGGTGTCGGCATCCTTCTTGCCGTCGTCGTGGATCGTCACGTGAGGTTCGAAAGCCTGTTCCGCACCATCCTCCTCTATCCGCTGGCCCTCTCGTTCATCGTCACCGGGCTCGCGTGGCAGTGGATCCTGAGCCCCACGATCGGCATCGAGCATTTCGTCCGCGGCCTCGGCTTCCCGCATTTCGTCTTCGACTGGATCACCCAGCCGGAGACCTCGATCTACACCTTGGTTTTCGCGGGCGTGTGGCACCAGTCCGGCTTCATCATGGTCGTCATCCTCGCGGGGCTGCGCGGCATCGATCCGGAAATCTGGCGGGCCACGCGCGTGGACGGCATCCCGGTCTGGCGCGCCTATGTCAGCGTCATCCTGCCGATGCTGCGCCCGCTGATCGTGACCTGCATCGTTCTCATCGTCATCGCGGTGGTGAAAAGCTATGATCTCGTCGTCGCCATGACCGGCGGCGGCCCGGGATTTTCATCGGACCTGCCGGCGAAATTCGTCATCGACTACGTCTTCCAGCGCGCGAATATCGGCGAGGCCTCGGCAGCGGCGGTCATCATGCTTGGCTCCGTCATCGCCATCATGGGCCCTTATCTGCACTTCGAAATGGTTCGCAAGCGCTGATGGCCGCGGCAACCAACCAGGCGCGGATCGGCCGCATCGGTCTCTACGCGTTCCTTGTGACGACCTGCCTGTTCTTCTCCATCCCGCTCCTGGTCGTCATCTCCACCTCGTTCAAGCCGCTGTCGGAGGTGCGGGATTTTTCGGTCTTCCAGCTTCCCGCCCAGATGACCGCCGCCGCCTGGGGCAAGGCGTGGCAGAGCGCCTGCACCGGCACGGAGTGCGCGGGCCTGCACATCGCCTTCTGGAACTCGGTGCGCATCGTCATCCCCAGCGTCATCATTTCGGTTCTTGTCGGCTCGCTGAACGGCTACGCTCTCTCGCACTGGCGCGTCCGTGGCGCCGATACGCTGATGCTTGCCCTCATCCTGGGCGCCTTCATTCCCTACCAAGTCATCATCTTTCCGCTGGTCAAAATCTTCAGCACCGTCGGCATCTTCGGCTCGGTCGCCTGCATTATCGCGGTGCACGTCCTGTTCGGCCTGCCGGTGATGACCTTGCTGTTCCGCAACTTCTATGTCGGCATCCCCAACGAGCTGGTGAAGGCCGCGCGCGTCGATGGAGCGGGTTTCTGGCGCATTTTCCTGTTCATCATTCTGCCCCTTTCCGTCAACATGCTGATCGTGGCCGCGATCCTGCAGACCACCGGCATCTGGAATGATTATCTCTTCGGGCTGATCTTCGCCGGCCACAACAACACGCCGATGACGGTGGAGCTGATGGAACTCGCGACCACCTCCACGGGGGTTGTCGAATACAACGTCTCGACGGCAGCAGCTCTTCTGACCGCTCTGCCGCCGCTGCTCCTCTATTTCTTTTCGGGGAGATATTTTGTGCGCGGCATAACCGCAGGAGCGGTGAAGGGGTAGCATGACGGGTGTCCGTGTCATCGGCGTGTCCAAATCCCACGGTCTGCTGCGGGTGCTGCAGGACATCGATCTTGCCGTCGAGCCGGGCGAGTTCACCGTCCTGCTCGGGCCATCGGGCTGCGGGAAGACCACGCTGCTCAACACCATCGCGGGGCTGGATATTCCGGATTCCGGTTCGGTCTTCATCGGCGGACGCGACGTCACCAACGTGGACCCCAGCGGGCGCGGCATCGCGATGGTCTTCCAATCCTACGCGCTCTACCCGACGATGAGCGTTCGCCGGAATCTCTCCTTCGGCCTGCGCGTGCGCTCGGTGCAGCGCGACGAGGTCGAGCGCCGTGTCGCCTGGGCCTCGCAGATGCTGCAGATCGGCGAGTTGCTGGACCGCAAACCCAACCAGTTGTCGGGCGGCCAGCGTCAGCGCGTCGCCATCGGCCGGGCGCTGGTGCAAAAGGCTGGCGTCTTCCTTTTCGATGAACCGCTGTCCAATCTCGATGCCAAGCTGCGCATGGAAACCCGAGTCGAGATCAAGCGCCTGCACCAGGAGCTGGGCGCGACAATGCTCTACGTGACCCATGACCAGATCGAGGCCATGACGCTGGCCACACGAATCGCGGTCATGCACAAGGGCAGGGTGATCCAGTATGCCCCGCCCGACGAGCTGTACGAGCGTCCGCGGACCATGTTCGTCGCCGGCTTCGTGGGCTCGCTCGCCACCAACATGATGACGACGCGGCTGTCGCCCGGCGACCCGCCCATGATCACGCTGGGAACCGGGCGCTTCCCGCTCGACCGCTACGATTTTACATCTGCACCCGCCGGCGACCGCGACGTCGTCCTGAGCGTGCGCCCCGAGAACGTCTCCCTCGCCACCTCCGGCCAGGCGGGTACGGTCGAGGCGGACACATTGTTCACCGAACCGATGGGGGCCGACACGCTGGCCTGGTTCACGCTCGCGGGCCAGCGCATCTCCGCCCGCCTCGACCCGCACGCCGCCCGTGGCCTCACCGGCCGAGTGCGCCTCGCCTTCGATCTCGACAAGGTTTCGCTGTTCGATCCCGCGAGCGGCGACCGCCTCTAGAGCGTTTTCCGAGCTGAATGAATCGCGGGGGATTCCGCGACGCGGTGCTGATCTGATTCAAGCTGCCTGCCGGGAGGAGGGCGGCGGGGATGTCGAGAGCACTTTCAGCTGATCTTCGGGAGAGAGTGGTGGCTGCGGTTGCGTCGGGCGCGTCACGCCGCGCGGCAGCGGCCCGGTTCGGGGTCGGCGTTTCCAGCGCGATCCGCTGGTGCTTGCAGGCGCGAGAGGCGGGATCGGTTGCGCCCGGACCACTTGGTGGCGATCGCCGCTCGGCGCGCATCGAGGCTCATGCGGGGTTGATTCTCGACCTGCTTGGCAGGAAGGCCGACATCACGTTGGCGGAGATCCAGGCGGAGCTTGCGCGCGCTGGTGTGGCAGCAGGCATTGGCACGATCTGGCGCTTCTTCGAACGCCGCCGGATCACGCGCAAAAAAAGACCGCGCACGCCGCCGAGCAGGACCGCCCCGACATCCTGATGCGGCGCTGGGCGTGGTTCGAGGCGCAGCCCGATCTCGATCCCGACCAGCTCGTGTTCATCGATGAAACCTGGGCCTCGACGAAGATGGCCCGCACCCATGGCCGGGCACCTCGCGGCGAGCGCCTGCGCGCAGCGGTTCCCCATGGACACTGGAAGACCACGACCTTCGTCGCCGGGCTGCGCAACAGCGGCATGGTGGCCCCCATGGTGCTCGACGGGCCGATCAACGGCGCCGCCTTCCAGGCCTATGTCGAGCAGGTGTTGATCCCTGAACTGCGGTCGGGCGACACCGTCATCATGGACAATCTCGGCAGTCACAAGGGACCAGGCGTCCGGGCGGCCATCGAGGCCGCAGGCGCGAACCTGCTTTACCTCCCGCCCTACAGCCCCGACTTCAACCCGATCGAGAACGCCTTCGCCAAGCTCAAGGCCATGCTGCGCAACGCCGCAGAGCGCACCATCGACGGACTCTGGAGCACCATCGGCCGCGTCATCGACACCTTCACCCCAACCGAGTGCGCCAACTACTTCGCCGCATCAGGATACGACCCAAACTGATCGGAAAACGCTCTAGGCTGCCGGAGCGGCCCAGCAAGCTGGACGCATTCGCGGCGAAGCTGTCGGCCTGGCTGAAGCTGGAGAGCGGCAAGTCGCGCAAGCAAAGGCGGACGGTCAAGCAGTTGCATGCGGACTTGGTGGCCCTCGGGTTCGAGGGGTCCTA
>JAGXAV010000486.1 GCA_018971455.1 Rhodospirillales bacterium | reverse complement strand
CAAGGCTTATTTAACCGCTTCCGGTCAGCATGCCGCCGTGGCCGCGCCCCCGCGCGCGGCACGGAACCAGGCGAGCAGGGCAAGACGCGATGCGACAGGCCGATCCGGCCGGGGAAAACCCCCGATGAGTGCGGCCAAGGTGGGCAAGGCGGCCAAGCCTGCGCCGGCGCCGCCCGCGGAGCCGGGTGCCGCGCCACCGGCCGGGAAGGGGGGGCGGCGCAAGCTGATCCTGCTCGCCATCCCGGCCGTCCTCGCGGCGCTCGGCGCAGGGTTGTGGTTCACCGGGATCCTGCCGCCGCTGCTCGGCATGGGGCCGAAGAAGGCGGCGACGCACGCGGCGGACAAGCCGGCGCTGCCCGTCTTCGTCGAGGTGCCGGAGATCGTCGCCAATCTCGATGCCGGCGGTGGGCGGGCCGTCTATGTCAAGCTGCACGCGCGGCTGCAGATCGCGCGCGCCGCCGACGAGGTCGCCATCAAGGCGATGATGCCGCGCATCCTCGATCTGTTTCAGACCTACCTGCGCGACATCCGCCCGGCCGAGCTGCGCGGCTCGGCGGGCAGCTACCGGCTGCGCGAGGAGATGATCGCGCGCGCCAACATCGCCGTCGCTCCGGTGCGCGTGACCGACGTGCTGTTCACCGAAATGCTGATCCAGTGAGCGGGGCGAGGGCCGCGGCCGAGTCCCCCGAGGCGGCGCAGCCGAACGCGGCGCAAGCCAGCACGGGCCAAGGAGACTCGGGTCAAGGAGACTCGAGCCAAGCCGACATGGGGCAATCCGACGAGGAGCTCGCCGCCGCCTGGGGCGCCGAGACCGACGGCGCGGGTGCGCAGGTGCAGCCCGAGCGCGTGCTCAACCAGGCCGAGATCGACAGCCTGCTCGGGTTCGACGGCGCGGGCGGCGACGGCGAGAGCCGCACCGGCATGCAGCAGATCATCAGCTCGGGCCTCGTCTCCTACGAGCGCCTGCCGATGCTGGAGATCGTCTTCGACCGGCTGGTGCGCATCATGTCCACCTCGCTGCGCAACTTCACCAGCGACAATGTCGAGGTCGGCATCGACAACATCGTCTCGCTGCGTTTCGGCGACTATCTGAACTCCATCCCGCTGCCCGCCATGCTGGCCGTCTTCAAGGCCGAGGAATGGGACAATTACGGCCTGATGGTGGTGGACAGCGCGATGATCTACTCGATCGTCGATGTGCTGCTCGGCGGCCGGCGTGGCACGGCGGCGATGCGCATCGAGGGACGGCCCTACACCACCATCGAGCGCACGCTGGTCGAGCGGCTGATCCATGTCGTGCTGGCCGATCTGTCGGTCAGCTTCGACCCGCTCTGTCCGGTGACCTTCCGTTTCGAGCGGCTCGAGGTCAATCCGCGTTTCGCCACCATCAGCCGGCTCTCCAACGCGGCAATTCTGGCGCGGCTGCGCATCGACATGGAGGATCGCGGCGGGCGGCTCGAGCTGCTGCTGCCCTATGCCACGCTCGAACCGGTGCGCGAGCTGCTGCTGCAACAATTCATGGGCGAGAAATTCGGCCGCGATTCCATCTGGGAGACCCATCTGGCCGAGGAGCTGTGGAACACCGACATCGATCTGGACGTGGTGCTCGACGAGCAGGTGATGCGCCTGTCCGATGTCATGGCGCTGGCGCCGGGCAGCCAGATCGTGCTCGGCGCCCAGCAGGGCGGTGCGGTGCAGCTGCGCTGCGGCACTGTCACGCTGTTCGAGGGCAAGGTGGGGCGGCGCAAGAACCGCGTCGCCGTGCGCATCGAGCGCGACGTGCCGCGCCCGGTTCAGGGCGAGAAGCCTTGAGCGGGCGCCCTTCGCCGGGAAGGGCAATCCCCTGTTCATAACTCGCTGCCAAAATCGGCATCAGGATGGGCGCAATGGAATGGCTGCTGGAACTCGCCTTGGTCGTGCTGCTGGCCGCCACGCTGTTCCACGCGCTGCGGCTCGAACGGGCGCTCGGCGTGCTCAAGCGCGACCGCGCGGCATTGGAGGCATTGGTGGCTGAGTTCAACACGAGCACCCAGGGCGCGGAACAGGGGATCGAGCGGCTGCGCCAGGCGGCGGACGGCGCGGGGCGGCAGATCGCCCGCCAGATCGAGGCCGCCCAGGGCCTGCGCGATGACCTGCATTTTCTCGGCGAGCGCGGCGAGCGCCTGGCCGACAAGCTCGAGCAGCTGGTGCGCGCCGGCCGGACCCCGCCGCAGGAGGCCGCGCGGGGCGGCGTTGCGGCGGTCGACCCGGCGGCGCCGCGCGCGCCGGCCGCCTATTCCGCTGGCGAGACGACCACGGAGGAGCCGCGTCTGCGCAGCCAGGCCGAGCGCGATCTGCTCAAGGCCCTGCGGATGGCCCGCTGACATGCGGCCCCCGTTGCGCGCCCCGCGCCTGCTGCCGACGACGATCCTCGCGATGGCCGCCCTGCTGGCGGTGAAGTCGGTGGCCCTGGTGCGCGCCGCGGTGCCCCCGCCCGCCGCCGCCGCT
>JAGXAV010000485.1 GCA_018971455.1 Rhodospirillales bacterium | reverse complement strand
GCGCCCGCCGGGCGGCACGAAGCTGCGCAGCGCCGCTTCGGTCGCGAAATGCCCGCAGCCCTGCAGCGGCAGCACGGCGTGGCTGGCATCGGTGCCGCCGGCCAGGCGCAGCAGCCGCTCGCGCAGGGCGGCGATACGGGGGCGGAAGTCGTTGTCCCAGGGGGCGAAATCCTGCGCCATGGCCGCGCGAATTTCGGGGCGGGTGGAGACGGGGCCGGGACTCAGCAGCAGCATCGGGAAACCTGCGAAAGGGGGGCGGGCAAAATGGCTGAAACCGGCCGCCCCGTCCATCGCCACCGGCCGCGCCATCTGCTATGCGCTCGGCCATGACTCTGCCTTTCGTCCTTCCCGTATGGCTGCCGTGGTGGGCGGCGCTGGCGGTGCTGCTGCCGCTGGCCCTCTACGTACTGGCCCTGCTCGCCATGCCGTTCAGCGTGCTCGGCCTGCGCGGCCGGCTCGACCGGATCGAGGCCAGGCTCGACGAAATCCAGGGCGAGATCCGCGCCCTCGCGCCGCTGCTGCCGGATGACGAGGAGGAGGAGCCGGCGGAGGAGCCGCCGCCGCGCGCGGCCGAGGCGCGGCGGGCGCCGCCGAAGCGGGAGCCGCGGCTCGACTGGCCACGCTGAGGCCGTCCCTGCTACGCTCGCGGCTCCGGCAATGGAGAGACCCATGCGCGTCAGTGTCGTGCAAATGAACCCGGGCCATGACAAGGCGGCCAATATCGCCCAGGCGCAGCGCCTGCTCGATGGCGCGATCGCCGCCGACCGCCCGCACCTGGTCAGCCTGCCGGAGATGTGGACCAGCCTCGGCGGGACGCGCGCCAACAAGTTCGAGCAGGCCGAGGAATTGCCGCTGCCCGGCAGCAACACCCCGGGCGGTGCCGCCTACGAGTTCCTGCGCGGCGTGGCACGGGCCAACCGCATCCATGTGCATGGCGGCTCGATCGCCGAGCGTGACGGCGAGCGGCTGTTCAACACCACCGTGATGTTCGACCCCGAGGGCAGCGAGATCGCGCGCTACCGCAAGATCCATCTGTTCGACATCGTCACCCCCGACGGCGCGGGCTACCGCGAGAGCGCCACCTTCGGCGCCGGCGACGCGGTGGTGACGTGCACCGTGGGGGGCGTGCAGGTGGGCTGCGCCATCTGCTACGACGTTCGCTTCCCGGAACTGTTCCTCGCCCTGCGGCGCGCCGGGGCGGAGCTGATCTTCCTGCCCGCCGCCTTCACCCTGCAGACCGGCAAGGACCATTGGGAGGTGCTGATCCGTGCGCGCGCCATCGAGACCCAGTGCTGGATCGCGGCCCCGGCCACCTGGGGCCGCCACCTCGACGGCAGCGGCGAGCCGCGCCACACCTATGGCCATTCCCTGGTCTGCGACCCGTGGGGGCATGTGGTCGCCAAGGTGTCGGACGGGCCGGGTTGGGCGACGGCGCGCATCGATCCCGCACTGACCGCGCGGGTGCGGCGCGACATGCCCGTTCTCGAGCACCGGGTGCTGGAGCCCAGGGGTCCCGGTTGAACGCCATCCTTCCAGGCGCCCCGCCGCCGGCCGGCCCGCCGGCGGCGATTTCGCGCATCAGCTTCGTGGCCTCGCCCGCGCCGCTCGCGCTGGAGAGCCGGGCCCGCCTGGTGGCGCGGTATGGCGACTGCCCGGCCGAGAGCGCCGAGGTGGTCGTCGCCCTCGGCGGCGACGGCTTCATGCTGGAGACGCTGCATCGCGCGCTCGGCGGCGGGGTTGCCGTGTACGGCATGAATTGCGGCTCGGTCGGCTTCCTGATGAACGAGTTCAGCGACGAGGCGCTGGTGCAGCGCCTGGCCGGCGCGCAGCTCGCCGTGCTGCACCCGCTGCGCATGCAGGCACTGACCGCGGCCGGCGAGCGATACGAGGCGCTGGCGCTCAACGAGGTCTCGCTGCTGCGCCAGCTTCGCCAGGCCGCCAAGATCCGCATCACCGTCGATGGCCGCGTGCGGCTGGAGGAGCTGATCTGCGACGGCGTTCTGGTCGCCACCCCGGCCGGCTCGACCGCCTACAACCTGTCCGCCCACGGCCCGATCGTGCCGCTCTCGGCCAATCTTCTGCCGCTGACGCCGATCAGCGCCTTCCGCCCGCGGCGCTGGCGCGGCGCGCTGCTGGCGAGCAATGCCGAGGTGGTCTTCGAGGTGCTGGAACCGGCCAAGCGGCCGGTGGCGGCGGTGGCCGATTTCACGGAGGTGCGCGACGTCGTGCGCGTGCTGGTGCGCGAGGATCGCAGCCTCGGCGCGCGGATCCTGTTCGACCCCGATCAGGGCCTGTCGGAACGCATCATCGCCGAGCAGTTCACCGTCTGAACGCGCCGACCGCACCCGTGTTATCCAGAGCACGTTCGTCCGACCTGATGCGTCCATCAGGTCGGATCATGCTCTACGAATCGTAGCTGACCAGCGCCTCGAACGGCACGTCCAGCCGCTTGCGGCCACCGAGGAAGGTGAGCTCGATCAGCGCCGCG
>JAGXAV010000484.1 GCA_018971455.1 Rhodospirillales bacterium | reverse complement strand
ACCGCGGAGGGCCGCAAGCGGCTCGACGCGCTGCTCGCGGCGCTCGTGCTTTAGCCGACGATCTCGGTGCCGGCGAAGAAGTAGGAAATCTCGATCGCCGCGTTCTCCGCGCTGTCGGAGCCATGCACGGAATTGGCCTCGATGCTCTCGGCGAACTCCTTGCGGATGGTGCCGGCGGCGGCATTGGCCGGGTTGGTGGCGCCCATGATGTCGCGGTTCCGGGCCACCGCGCCCTCGCCTTCCAGCACCTGCACGACGACGGGGCCGGAGGTCATGAACGTCACCAGGTCGCGGAAAAAGCCGCGCTCGCGGTGCACGCCGTAGAAGGCCTCGGCCTGGGCGGTCGTCATCTGCAGGCGCTTCTGCGCCACGATGCGCAGCCCGGCGGCCTCCAGCTTGGCGTTGATCGCCCCGGTCAGGTTGCGCCGCGTGGCGTCGGGCTTGAGGATGGAGAAAGTGCGCTCGATGGCCATGTCGGTCTCTCTGAATGCGGAAATTCGCTGTGGCGCGGGCGTGTACTGCACCCAACGCCCCCCCGCAACCCCAGGGCCGGGCGCGCCGGGCGCCAACCTGCCCGGCAGCGGCGGCCGCGCCCGTGGGCAGGACCGTGCAGCCCCTTCCCCGACCGGCCGCGCGCCTATAAACCCCGGCCCATGAGCCTGCTCATCATCCAAGGGATCACCATCCGCCTCGGCGGGCGCCTGCTGCTGGACGAGGCGGACCTCACCGTCGATCCGGGCCGGCGGATCGGCTTCGTCGGCCGCAACGGCGCCGGCAAATCCACCCTGCTGCGCGCCATCGCCGGCGATATCACGCCCGATGGCGGCACCATCCGCCTGGCCAACCGCGCCCGTCTCGGCCGCGTCAAGCAGGAGGCGCCGGAAGGCGAGGCCTCGCTGCTCGACATCGTGCTGGAAGGCGATGTCGAGCGCCTCACCCTGCTCGCCGAGGCCGAGACCGCCGAGCCGCACCGGCTGGGCGAGATCCATGAGCGGCTGCTCACCATCGGCGCGGACTCCGCCCCGGCGCGCGCGGCCACCATCCTCGCCGGCCTCGGCTTCGACGCCGCCGCCCAGGCCCGCCCGGTGAGTTCCTTCTCCGGCGGCTGGCGCATGCGCGTCGCCCTCGCCACCGCGCTGTTCGCAGCACCCGACCTGCTGCTGCTCGACGAGCCGACCAACCATCTCGACCTCGAAGCCACCATGTGGCTGGAAGCCTGGCTGCAGAAATTCCCCGGCGCCGCCCTGGTGGTCTCCCACGATCGCGAGCTGCTGGACCGCTGCGTGGACAGCATCGCCCATCTCGACCGCGGCAAGATCAACCTCACCCCCGGCGGCTATGGCGAGTTCGAGCGCATCCGCGCCGAGCGCGCCGCCCAGCAGGCGCACCTGGCCGTCAAGGTTGCCGAGCAGCGCGCCCACATGCAGGCCTTCGTCGATCGCTTCCGCTACAAGGCGAGCAAGGCCCGCCAGGCGCAATCGCGCCTCAAGGCGCTGGAGAAGCTGCCGCCGGTCTCGATCGGCATCGAGGACGCGCCGACCCGCTTCGCCTTCCCCGAGCCGGTGCCCATGGCGCCGCCGATGCTGGTGCTCGACCGCGCCACCGTCGGCTATGACGGCAAGCCGGTGCTGCGCAACCTCTCCCTGCGCATCGACATGGAAGACCGCATCGCCCTGCTCGGCGCCAACGGCAACGGCAAATCGACCTTCGCCAAGCTGCTCGCCGGCAAGCTCGCCCTGCAATCGGGCGAGATGCGCCGCGGCGGCAAGCTGCGCGTCGGCTATTTCGCCCAGCACCAGACCGACGAGCTGACCGACGGCGAAACGCCGATCGACCACATGGCCCGCGCCCTGCCGCGCGCCACGCCGCCGCAGGTGCGCGCCCAGCTCGCCCGCTTCGGGCTCGACGCCGACCGCGCCAACACCCGGATCGCCGCCCTGTCCGGCGGCGAGAAGGCCCGCCTGCTGCTGGCGCTGGCCACCCGCGACGCGCCGCAGCTGCTCATCCTCGACGAGCCGACCAACCATCTCGACATTGATGCCCGCGAGGCGCTGGTGCGCGCCCTCGCCGATTTCAGCGGCGCGGTGCTGCTCATCACCCACGATCCGCATTTGGTCTCCCTGGTCGCCGACCAGCTCTGGCTGGTGGGCGACGGCACGGTGAAGCCGTATGATGGCGATCTCGATGATTACCGCGCCCTGCTGCTCGACCGCGCGCGCCCGCCCCGCCCCGAGCCATCCGCCCGAGGGCGCGAGGACCGGCGCGAGGATCGCCGCGAGCGTGCCGAGGCGCGGGCCGCCACCGACCCCCTGCGCCGGCGCGCCCTCGAGGCCGAGGCGCTGCTCGGCCGCCTGGTCTCCGAGCGCGCGCGCATCGACCTCGCCCTCGCCGACCCCGCGCTCTACGCCCCCGCCCGCGCCGCCGAGGTCACCCGCGCGCAGACGCGGCTGGCCGCGCTCGCCCGCGAAATCGCCGCCGCCGAGGCGGA
>JAGXAV010000483.1 GCA_018971455.1 Rhodospirillales bacterium | reverse complement strand
CGATCTGCTGCGCTATTTCGACATCATCTACATCACCACCGAGGGCGGGCCGGGCCACGCATCGGAGACGCTGAACATCTATGCCTTCAAGCAGGGCTTCGTCTTTCTCGACATCGGCTATGCCACCGCGCTGATGATCACCCTCACGCTGGTCGTGTTCGGCGCGGTGCTGATGATGGTGCGGCTGCGGCGGGTCTCGGCATGGTAGGCGAGCGCGGCCGCCTCGCGGCAATCGGCACCGGCGCGCAGCTCACCCTCGCCGCCCTCGTCGTGCTGCTGCCGATCGCCTGGATGGTGACCGGCAGCTTCAAGGATTCGACGGCGGTGACCGCCTATCCGCCGCAGCTGCTGTTCCGCCCGACGCTGGCGAATTACGTGACGCTTCTGCAGACCATGGCCTTCGCCCGCTACGCGCTCAACAGCCTGGTGGTGGCGCTCGGCGCGACCGCGCTGGGGCTCGCCCTCGGCGTGCCGGCGGCATTCGCCGTCTCGTGGAACCGCATGGAATGGCCGGCGGTGCTGATGCTGGCCGCGCGCATGGCGCCGGGCGCGCTGTTCCTGCTGCCGTGGTTCGTCATGTTCTCGGCGGCCGGCGCCATCGATACCTACTGGGTGCTGATCGCGACCCATGCCGTCATCGCGCTGCCGCTGGTGGTGTGGGTCATGCTGCCCGCCTTCGACGCATTGCCGCGCGCCCTGGTCGAGGCGGCGCAGATCGACGGGTGCAGCGAGCTTGCGGTGCTGCTGCGGGTCGCCCTGCCGATCGCGGCACCCGGCGTGGTGGTGGCGGCCATCCTCGCCTTCGTCTTCACCTGGAACTACTTCCTGTTCGCCCTGGTGCTCTCCGGCTTCCGCACCAAGACGCTGATTGTCGCCTCGTTCAACTTCGTCGGCGAGGGCGTGACCGATTGGGGGGCGCTGATGGCCGCCGCGACGCTGATCGCGCTGCCGCCCTTGGTGCTCGCATTGGCGGTGCAGAAGCGGCTGGCCGCGGGGCTGGCCGCAGGGGCGGTGAAAGGATGACCATGCGCAAAGCAGAGTTCCTCGGCGAACGGCGTATCGCGGTGGCCGAGGCGGCCCAATCGGCGCCGGCGGAGGGGGAATTGCGGGTCCGCGTGCGCCGCTGCGCCCTGTGCGGCAGCGACCTGCGGCTGTTTCGCGACGGCGCGTCCTGGACCCCCGGCCACGAAATCCTCGGCACCGTCGAGGCCGAGGGCGATCCGCTGCACGGCGCGCGCGTGCTGGTGTACATCCCGGTCTTCTGCGGCACCTGCGCGGCCTGCAAGGCCGGCCAGACGCATCTGTGCGAGGCCGATCCGCCGCTGATCGGCTGGAACCGGCCGGGCGGCTATGCCGAGACGCTGGACGTTCCACGCCGCTGCCTGCTGCCGGTTCCCGACGACGTGCCCGATGCGCTCGCCGCCCTCCTGCTGGACACGATCGGCACCACCGCGCACGCCATCCGCCTGGCCGGGCGGGTCATCGCACCGGCCGGCCCGGTGCTGGTGCTGGGGGCGGGGCCGATCGGCCTCGGCGCCATTCTGGTCGCGCAGGCGATGGGGTTCGGCCCCATTCATGTCAGCGAGCCGCAGCCGTACCGGATGGACGCCGCGTGCCGGCTCGGCGCCACGCCCTGGTCGCCGGGCGAGGGCCGTTTTCCCCTCGTGCTGGAGAGCAGCGGTGCGGCAGCGGCGCGGCAGGCCGGCATCGAGGCGGTGGCGCCGCATGGCGTCTGCGTCCTGCTCGGCGAAAGCAGCACGCCCTGGCCGTTGCAGGAGAATCGTGCCATCCGCCGCAAGGATTTCTGGATGCTGCGCTCATTCTACTTTCCGATCGGCGACTACGCCGGGAATCTGGCGCTGCTGCGCGCCAACCAGGACGCGTTCGCCACATTGGTGGACCGCGAATGCGGCCTCGACGAGCTAGAGGCGACCTTCGCCGACTTCGCCGCGGGCCGTTTGCTGAAGCCGATGCTGGCGCCGTCGGCCGGCCGGTGAGGCCCTGAGGCCGTCCCGGCCGCGGGGTGCCGCGGTCCATCCGGGCCCGCGCCGGAGGCAGCGGTGCCGCTGCCCGTGCAATTTTTGGCTGTCTCGGCCGGCCCGCTGCCCCTAGAGTGCCGCGCATTGCGAAGGCCGGGCATGAAGCTGCTCATCATCGAAGACAATCCGCGCCTCGCGGCGCTGATGGCGCGCCGCCTCGACGAGGCCGGCATTACCGTGGACCTCGTCGCCTCCATCGAGGAAGCGGGGGCGGCCCTCGGCCTGTCGACCTATGACGGCATTCTGCTCGATCTCGGCCTGCCGGACGGGGACGGCTCCGAGCTGCTGCGCCGACTGCGCCGCGGCGGCAGCGGCACCCCCGTGCTCGTCATCACCGCCCGTGGTGCCGTGAGCGACCGGGTGGCGCTGCTCGATGCCGGCGCCGATGATTATCTCGTCAAGCCCTTCTCCACCGACGAACTGCTCGCCCGCGTCCGCGCCGTGCTGCGCCGCCACCCG
>JAGXAV010000482.1 GCA_018971455.1 Rhodospirillales bacterium | reverse complement strand
CGCAGCTCGGCCAGCGTGCCGGCCTCGTCGAGTGCCGCGGGCAGGTTCATCGCCTGCTGCGCGCGGATCGTCGTCGGCACCGTCTTGGCGGCGAGATCGGCGAGCGTGGCCGCGCCCACCGCGGCCAGCATTTCGCCGATCGCCCCCTCGCCCGGGGCGACGTGGCGTGCGACAAAGCTGTCTGCGGCCTCGAGCCGGGCGAGTTCGTCGAGCCCGTCCGGCGCCGTTGCGGCGGCGGCGTCCATCACGCCGTCTCCAGGAAGGCCGCGTAGGCGGCGGCGTCCATCAGCCCGGCGAAGGCCGCCCGGTCCGCGAGGCGGAGCTTGAAGAACCAGGCATCGCCCTCGGCGGCGCGGTTGACGAGGCCGGGATCGTCGACGATGGCGGCGTTGGTCTCGACGACATGCCCGGCGAGCGGGGCATAGACGTCGGAGGCGGCCTTGACGCTCTCCACCACGGCGCAGGCCTCGGCCTCGGCCACGTCGCGGCCGGGTTCGGGCAGTTCGATGAACACCACGTCGCCGAGGGCCTCCTGGGCGTGGTCGGTGATGCCGACCACCGCGACATCGCCCTCCAGGCGCACCCATTCATGGTCTTTGGTGAAACGGGTCTCGGACATGGGGGGCTCCTTCAACGGATGTAGCGATGGGGGAGGAACGGCATGGCGGCGACGCGGGCCGGCAGGGGCTTGTCGCGCACCAGCAGGTGCAGGGGGGTGCCTTCGGCGGCGAGGCGCGCCGGCACGTAGCCCATGGCGAGCGGGGCGCCGAGGGAGGGCCCGAAGCCGCCGGAGGTGACCTGGCCGATGGCCGCGCCGCCGGCATCGAGGATCGCGGTGCCGGCGCGCGCCGGGGCGCGGCCTTCGGGAAGGATGCCGACGCGCAGGCGCGGCGGGCCGTCCTCCAGCATCGCGCGGATGGCGGCGGCGCCGGGGAAGTTCCACTCGGCCTTGCGGCGCTTGCCGATCACCCAGCCCAGCCCGGCCTCGATCGGGTTGGTGGTCTCGTCGATGTCATTGCCGTAGAGGCAGAGCCCGGCCTCCAGGCGCAGGCTGTCGCGCGCGCCGAGGCCGGCGGGCTGCACCTCGGGCGCCGCCAGCAGCGCGCGCGCGAGCGCCTCGGCCTGGGCGGCGGGCACCGAGATCTCGAAGCCGTCCTCGCCGGTATAGCCCGAGCGCGAGGCGAGGCAGGCGATGCCCGCGATGGCGAGCGGGCCGAAGCCCATGAAGGGGAAGGCCGCCGAGTCGGGCGCGAGCCGCGCCAGCACCGCCGCGGCCGCCGGCCCCTGCAGTGCGAGCAGGGCGCGCTCGTCATGGGCCTCAAGCCGCACGGGCGCCGGGAGGTGGGCCGCGATATGCGCCAGATCGACCGCCTTGCGGCTGGCGTTGACGACCAGGAACAGCTGCTCGCCGCCGGCATTGGCGACCATCAGATCGTCGAGAATGCCGCCGCCCGGCATCGTCAGCAGCGTGTAGCGCTGCCGGCCGGGCTTGAGGCCCGCGATGTCGCCCGGGACCAGGGCCTCCAGCGCCGCCGCGGCGCCGGCACCGTGGAGGCTGGCCTGGCCCATGTGCGACACGTCGAACAGCGCCGCCTGCGCGCGGCAGTGCAGATGCTCGGCCATGATGCCGGCGGGATACTGCACCGGCATGGCGTAACCGGCGAAGGGCACCATGCGCGCGCCGAGTTCGCGGTGCAGCGCGTCGAGCGGGGTGGTGAGCAGAGGGCTGGCAGACGCGTGGTCGGTGGACATGTCCGGGCTCCGCAAGCGGGTCGTCTGCCGGCGTCATGCCGGAAGAATCGACCCCCCTCTGTCGCGGAACCTGAGAGATTCGGTCGCTCCAGGGCGGGGCGGCCTTACTCCGTCGGTGCGGCCGCGCGCCTGCGGCCGGCTTTCCAGAGATTCATTCTCCCCGGGGCGGTCCTTTGTGCCTGAGCGTTTCCGGGGGCCGGTTGCGCCTTCGGCGGTCGGGTGCCGGCCATCGGCCGTCTCCGACTCTCTCCCGCCTGGGATAGTTCGAACGCGCCAACATGGCCGATCGGCGGGCGCAGTTCAACCGCCGAATCCGCGCCCGCCAGGTCCCGTCGCGGGTCAGCGCGGCGGATGCTGCCGGTTATAGGCGAGCTGTGCTGCGGTCAGCCGGAATCCGACATAGATGACATAGGCGCCGGACGGCACCTGGGCGCTGACCGGGAAGACCATGTTGATCGGGTCGTCGCTGATCTTGATGCTGTCCAGATTGGCAGGGAACTGCGTCGTGGCGACGTAGTCCTTCTGCTCCAGGACGGCGCCGCCGCGCATGATGGTGATGAAATAGGGCACGCCGACATCCCGCCCGGTGGCCGCCGGGCCCCGCGAGAGGTCCATGTCGACCTGGATCTGCGCCTTCACCGTGCCGTGCGGCCCGGCGCCGCAGACCGCGGGAACGCCGGTGATGCGCGCCTGCAGCTCGGTGTCCGTCAGGTCCTGGCCGTGCGCATCGAACTGGGTGAGGTCGGCC
>JAGXAV010000481.1 GCA_018971455.1 Rhodospirillales bacterium | reverse complement strand
GTGATGGCGCCCAGCGCCACCGCCAGGCCGAGATCGCCCCAGCTCAGCGTGGCGGCGACGTAGTCGACGATGCGCCAGGTCGCCCATGCGGCGCCGAGGGCCACCACCATGCCGAAGACGATGTCACCGGCCCGGGTCGGCACGGCGGCGACATGGCGCCGGCGACGGGGCAGCGCCAGGCGCAGGCCGGTGATGGTGGCGAAGAAGCGCCCCACCGCCTCGCCGCCGACGCGCCGCACATGGGTGCGGCGCCGCAGGGCGAGCACCCAGGGATCGCCGACTGTGGCGCCGGCCGTGGTCTCGAAGCGGAACTTGGCCGACCAGGCGACCAGCGGGCGAAACAGCAGCTGGTCATAGGCGAGGATGACGCCCAGCATGGCGAGGATGGCCCAGAACACCGCGCCGATATTCTTCTCGGCGAGCGCGGTGGCGACGTAGGAGCCGATGCCCGGCAGAGTCCAGGTGCGATCGCCGAGGGTGATCGCCTCGGAGGCGACGACGAAGAACCAGCCGGCGGACATCGACAGCATGGTGTTCCACACCAGGCCGGGCATGGCGAAGGGCACTTCGAGCCGCCAGAAACGCTGCCAGCCGGTGAGGCGGAAGCCGCGGGTCGCCTCGTCCAGGTCGGCGGGCAGGGTTGTCAGCGACTGGTAGAAGCTGAACGCCATGTTCCACGCCTGGCTGGTGAAGATGGCGAAGATGGCGGCGAGCTCGAGCCCGAGCACGTTGCCGGGGAACAGCGCCATGAAGAAGGCGGTGGTGAAGGTGAGAAAGCCCAGGATCGGCACCGACTGGAGGATGTCGAGAATGGGGATCATGATCAGGCCGGCGCGCCGGCTTTTCGCCGCCAGCGGGGCATAGGTGAAGGTGAAGAGCAGCGAGGCGGCGAGGGCAGCGAACATGCGCATGGTGGTGCGCAGCGCGTAGCCGGGCAGAGCGCGCGGATCCAGCGTGATCGGCACCTGGTGCAGTGCGTCGATCGGCACGAAGGTGCCGCGCGCGGCGCGCGCGACCGCGACTAGCAGGCCGATGACGGCGAGCAGGGCGGCGACATCCCAGATGTTGGGCAGCCGGCGCCCGGAGATGCCGGCAGGGGTTGCGGTGCTGGACATCGGCAGGTCCGGAAATGGGACGGTGACGCGGGCGCGCCCTGTTAGCCTACCGGCCGGCGTCTGTCATCCCGTCGGACGTGGCGGTTTCGTGAAGCCGCTCATCCGCGGCCCGAGCCCGTGCTGCCGAAGCCCCCGCTGCCGCGCGCCGTGTCGTCCAGGCTGGTCACCTCGTGCCAGACCGCGCGCAGCACCGGGGCAAGGACGGCTTGCGCGATGCGCATGCCGCGCTCGACGGTGAAGGCCTCGGCGCCGGTGTTGAGCAGGATGACCTGGATTTCGCCGCGGTAATCGGCGTCGATCGTGCCCGGCGTGTTGGGGATGGTGATGCCGTGCCGCAGCGCGAGGCCCGAGCGGGGGCGGATCTGCAATTCGTGGTCGGGCGGCAGGGCGATGGCGAGCCCGGTCGGCACCAGGGCGCGGCCGCCCGGCGGGATCTGGAGCGGGCCGGGGGTGGCGGCCAGCAGGTCCATGCCGGCGGCCTCGGCGGTGGCGTAGGCCGGCAGCGGCAGCCCCTCGCCATGGGGCAGGCGGGTGACGCGCACGGGGACGGGGCTCATGCCACGGCCTCGGCGATGCGGGCGGCGAGGCGGGCGGCCACCTCGGTCTTGTCCAGTCGTGGCCAGTCCTCGATGCCGGCTTCCGTCACCAGATGCACCTCGTTTTCCGCGCCGCCCATGATGAGGCTGGCGGGGTTGACGTCATTGGCGACGATCCAGTCGCAGCCCTTGCGGCGGCGCTTCTCCTCGGCATGGTGCCGCAGATCGTGGGTTTCGGCGGCGAAGCCGACCACCAGGCGCGGGCGGGCGGCGCCGCGGGCGGACAGCGTCGCCAGGATGTCGGGATTGGCTTCGAGCTCCAGCGCCGGCGGGGCGCCGCCCGGCGTCTTCTTCAGTTTCAGCGCCGCCGGGCTGGCCATGCGCCAGTCGGCCACCGCGGCGGCGCAGACCGCGATATCGGCGGGCAGCGCGGCCTGGGCGGCCGCCAGCATCTGCTCGGCGGTCTCGACATGGATGGTGGTGAGGCCGGGCGGGTCGGGCAGCGCCACCGGCCCGCTGACCAGGGTGACGCGGGCGCCGAGGGCGGCGAGGGCGGCGGCGATGGCGTGGCCCTGCCGGCCGCTGCTGCGGTTGGCGATGTAGCGCACCGGGTCGATCGGCTCATGGGTGGGCCCGCTGGTGACCAGGGCGTGCCGGCCGGCGAGCGGGCGGGCGGCGGTCAGCAGGGCGGTGATGGCGTCGAGAATGGCGGGTGGCTCGGCAAGGCGGCCGGGGCCGTGCTCGTTGCAGGCCATCGCCCCCACCTCCGGTCCGACCACGGCGACGCCGCGGGCGGCGAGGGTGGCAAGGTTGGCCCGGGTGGCGGGGTGGGTCCACATGCGAACGTTCA
>JAGXAV010000480.1 GCA_018971455.1 Rhodospirillales bacterium | reverse complement strand
GGCCCGCAGGCGGATGTTGTGATCGACCGCGCGGCGGCGGCCCGGCTCGGCGTGTCGGTGAGCTCCATCGACAATGCGCTGAACAATGCCTTTGCCCAGAGGCAGATTTCCATCATCTACACCCAGCGCAACCAGTACCGCGTGGTCCTGGAGGCCGATCCACGCCTGCAGACCGACCCCACCATGCTCGACCGCATCTATGTCGGCAGCAATTCCGGCGCCCAGGTGCCGCTCGGCAGCCTCGCCCATGTCGCGCGCGGCACCGCGGCGCTGGCGGTGCATCACCAGGGCCAGTATCCGGCGGCGACCATCACCTACAACCTCATTCCGGGCGAAGCGGAGGGCCCGGCGCTGGCGGCGGTGCAGAAGGCGACGGCCGATCTGCACATGCCCGAGACGGTGCGCACCGATGTCGCCGGCAATGCGCGCTTCCTGGCGGACAGCCTGAGCTCGCTGCCGCTGCTGATCGTGGCGGCGTTCATCGCGATCTACATCGTCCTGGGCGTGCTCTATGAAAGCCTGACACAGCCGCTGACCATCATCTCTACCCTGCCCTCGGCGGGGCTGGGCGCGCTGCTGGCGCTGCTGATCACCGGCACGCCGCTGTCGATCATGGCGGTGATCGGCATCGTGCTGCTGATGGGCATCGTGAAGAAGAACGCCATCATGATGATCGATTTCGCGCTGGAGGAGGAGCGCGCGCATGGCCGCCCGCCCCTGGAGGCGATCCGGGCGGCCTGCATGGAGCGCTTCCGTCCGATCATCATGACGACGCTCGCCGCCCTGTTCGGCGCCTTGCCGCTGGCCTTTGCCTTCGGCACCGGGGCGGAACTGCGCCAGCCGCTGGGCATCTCCATCATCGGGGGCTTGATCGTCTCACAGATGCTGACGCTGTACACCACGCCGGTGGTGTACCTGGCCTTGCAGCATCGCTGGCGGAGGCCGCGGCCGGTGGCGCGGGTGCGGGCGGCGGAGTAGGGCGCAGGCCGCCGGGGCGATGGCGGTCGCCGACCTGGCGCCGCTTCCGTCCACCCGGTTTCGCGGGCCTGACCGGCGGGGGCAAACCTTCCCCCCCGGCGCAAAACCCTCTAGACCCCCGGCCATGCGCCACTTCCTCGATTTCGAAAAGCCGATCGCCGAGCTCGAAGGCAAGATCGAAGAGCTCCGCAGGATGTCGGAGGCCGACGGCATCAATATCGCCGACGAGGTCGCCCGGCTGACCGACAAGGCGGACCGGCAGCTTCGCGCCACCTATGCCAGGCTGACCCCCTGGCAGAAGGCGCAGGTCGCCCGCCATCCGGACCGGCCCAAGGCGGGGGATTACCTCAGGGCGCTGATCACCGAGTTCACGCCGCTGGCCGGCGACCGGGCGTTTGCCGATGACGCGGCCGTTCTGGGCGGCATCGGCCGCTTTCGCGGGCGCTCTGTGGTGGTCCTGGGCACCGAGAAGGGCTCGGACACGGACAGCCGGGTGGCGCATAATTTCGGCATGGCCCGGCCCGAGGGCTACCGAAAGGCGCGCCGGCTGATCGAGCTGGCCGGGCGGTTCGGCCTGCCGGTGCTGAGTTTCGTCGATACGTCCGGCGCCTTTCCCGGCATCGAGGCCGAGGCGCGCGGCCAGGCCGAGGCCATCGCGCGATCCATCGAGGCGTGCCTGGAGGCGCCGGTGCCGGTCGTCGCCACCATCATCGGCGAGGGCGGCTCGGGCGGCGCCATCGCGCTGGCCGCCGGCGATGCGGTCCTGATGCTGGAGCATGCCATCTATTCGGTGATCTCGCCGGAGGGGTGCGCCGCCATCCTGTGGAAGGACCAGGCGCAGGCGCCGGCAGCGGCCGAGGCGCTGAAGCTCACCGCCGAGGACCTCAAGCGCCTGCGGCTGATCGATGGGGTGATCGGCGAGCCGCTGGGCGGTGCCCATCGCGACCCGGCGATGGCGATGGACGCGGTGGGAGAGGCGGTCCAGACGGCGCTGTCCCCCCTGCTGGGGCTGGACGGGACGAGCCTGGTGGCCCGCCGGCGGGAAAAATTCCTCGCCATGGGGCGCGACGCGCTGGCCTGACCTGCCCCCGGCGCGGCGCCGGGGTGCTTGCCGGCGGGCGGAACTGCCCTAACCTGTGTCGGCAGCCCCGGAGCATGCCCGCCGATGTCGTCCACCACCGAGACCTCTCCCGTCCCGGCCCGCGCCTCGACCTCCCGTGCGCTGTTCCTGGCGGTCTTCCCCTCGATCATGCTGCCGATGTTTCTGGCCGCCATCGACCAGACCATCGTCTCGACGGCGTTGCCGGCGATCGCGGCGACGCTGAACGATGTGGAGCGCGTCTCCTGGGTGGTGGTGTCCTACCTCGTCTCTGCCACCATCGCCGCCCCCGTCTATGGCCGGCTGGGCGACATCTTCGGCCGCCGGCGCATGCTCTTCGTCGCCATGGGGCTGTTCATCACCGCCTCCGCGCTGTGCGCGCTGTCCACCAGCATCGTCGCGCTGACCGCCGCGCGCGTGCTGCAGGGGCTG
>JAGXAV010000018.1 GCA_018971455.1 Rhodospirillales bacterium | reverse complement strand
TGATTGCTATTTTTTTCGATTTGAGCCGGATTCCTATTGTTCAGCTAGCTCGATGTGGGTTTCTATTGCTCCACCGAAGGAGCACAGAACCATGCGCAAGCCGATCGACGGGCTAAGGGTGAAGGCCTTGCGTGAGCAGCAGAAGTTCACGCAGAAGGAGCTGGCCGAGCGGGCGAAGATATCCGTGGACTCGTTGTCGCGGATCGAGAACAGCCGGCAGAGCGGCAAGGCAAGCCGAACGGTCGACGGCCTGGCCGGCGCACTCGGCGTGCCCTTCGACGTGTTGACGGGCGACGCACCCATGCCCGAGGCCACGAAGCCGGAGGGCAGCGGCGATCGCTACCAGATCAACGTGCGGGTCGACGGCGCCATTCGCAACGCCTTCTCACTGGCCGCAATGCGCTACAAGATTTCCGCCAGCCAGATCATCGAACTGGCTCCCTTCCTGTTCGTCGTGGCGGCCGAACAGAGCCTGCGCCGTCGCCGCGCCCATGTCGCCGAGGTTCAGGCCGCTCTCAACAAGGCGGAGGAACTTAGCAACGCGTCGCGATCCTATCTATTGTCGAACCTCGCCTATGTCGTGGGGTCGTCGCCGTACTTGGACGCCGAGCGCGTCTCCATCGAGTCACGCGACCTCCGGGCCGAGCGCCTCGACGAAGTGCTACGCTCTCATTTGCTCGAACGCTATGACACGGTCGAAGAAAGCTACGATGATGCCCGCGATAACCCCTTCGTCGTGAGCCTCCGCGAGAGCGCCGACGGTCTGGGCATTGGCGAGATCGATCGCTTCTGGCCGGGCGAGACTGAGTATTGCATATGCCGCGCTGAAGCCGTCGCCTTCGCCGGCGGGGATGAGGAAATCGCCGAGTTCATCCTGGATGGCTCCATCCTCATCCGCGAGGTGCCGGTCGAGCTTCTCAAGAAGGGCGCAGAGGGGCCACGCACGGCATGGTTGCGGGCCAAAGCGGAGGAAATCCGGGCATTGCGCGCCAACAGCTTGACCTTGGACGAAGTCCTGGACCTGATCAGGGAGGGCGAGTCATGAGCAACACCAGTCTGACTCGCCACGCCATCGAGCGCATGGGGCAGCGTGGGTTCCGTGACGACGACCTCGATCTGATCCGGCTGATCGGGACACCGGTGGAGGACGGCTACCTGGTGCTGGTCCGAGACTGCCAGGCGGCCGAGCGCGACCTCAAGCGCCTCTGGGAGCGCATCCGGCACCTAAACGGCAAGCGCCTGGTCGAGAAGGGTGGCTGTGTGGTGACCGCCTATCGCGCCACGAAGACTAAGGAACGGCAGCTGATGCGGCGCGGCAGCGAGCGAGACCGTTACCACCGTTGATTAAGTCCGGCGTTGCGCCGCAGCCTGACGGCATCGGGCAGGCTATCTTCGCCCCTTCTGTGGGCGCCAGGGAGAGGCGACATATCGTCGGTTTGACGGAACGCCGCGAGGGAATAGCACGGGCGCGGTGAAGACCGCCCACGGTATGGGCGAACGAGGCGCCGCAAGAGTCTTGCCAATCAGGAGAAACGCTGGCGCGCCCGGAAGGACTCGAACCTCCAACCCCCAGATTCGTAGTCTGGTGCTCTATCCAATTGAGCTACGGGCGCAACTGCGGAAGGCGATGTAGCCGATGCCCCGGCCGGGGGCAAGGGCTGATGTCAGGCAGCGAGCTTGTCGAGTTCGCGCAGCACGGCCTCGCCCATCACATGGGTGCCGACCTTGGCGCAACCCGGCGCCATCACGTCGGCGGTGCGCAGGCCGCTCGCCAGCACGTTGGTGCAGGCCGTCTCGATGAGGGCGGCATCCTCCTCCATGTCGAAGGAGTAGCGCAGCAGCATGGCAAAGCTCAGCATCTGGGCAAGCGGGTTGGCGACTCCCTTGCCGGCGATGTCGGGCGCGCTGCCGTGGATCGGCTCATAGAGCGCGTGGCGGCGCCCGGTCGCGTCCGGCGCGCCCAGGGTTGCGGAGGGCAGCATGCCGAGACTGCCGGTCAGCATCGAGGCAAGGTCGGAGAGCAGGTCGCCGAACAGGTTGCTGGTGACGATGACGTCGAACTGGCGCGGGTTGCGCACCAGCTGCATGGCGCAGTTGTCGGCATACATGTGCGAAATCGCAATGTCGGGATATTCGCGCGCCTGCAGGGCGGTGACGGTCTGGCGCCAGAGCAGGCCGCTCTCCATCACGTTCGCCTTCTCCACGCTGCACACCCGGCCCTGCCGCTTGCGCGCCAGCTCGAAGGCGACGCGGCCGACGCGCTCGATTTCGAGCGTGGTGTAGACCTCGGTGTTGACGCCGCGCTTGCTGCCATCCGGCAGGGTTTCGATGCCGCGCGGTTCACCGAAATAGATGCCGCCCGTGCTCTCGCGCACGATCATCAGGTCGAGTCCCTTGACGATCTCGGGCTTCAGCGAACTGGCGCCGACCAGCGGGTCGAGCACGACGGCGGGGCGCAGATTGGCGAACAGGCCAAGCTCGCGGCGCAGCGTGAGGATGGCGAGCTCGGGGCGATGCTCGAAGCCGAGATGGTCCCATTTCGGACCGCCCACCGAGCCGAACAGCACCGCATCCGCGGCCTTGGCGCGGGCCACCGTGTCGGGCGTTATGGCCACGCCGCGGGCATCGATGGCGGACCCGCCGACGAGGTCCTCGGCGATATCGAAACTGGCCCGGCGCTTGCGGTCCATCCAGTCGATGACGCGGATCACCTCGCGCATCACCTCCGGCCCGACGCCGTCACCCGGCAGAACCAGCAGCTTCTTGTTGGCGGCCATCTCTGTCCCCGTTGTTCAGACGACGGCGATTGCCGGCATCCAGCTTTTTTCCTGGCGCTGCCGCGCCTCGTAGCCGTCTATCTGCGGCGCGTGCTGCAGGGTCTGGCCGATATCGTCCAGCCCGTTCAGCAGCGAGTGCTTGCGGAACGCGTCGATCTCGAAGCCGATCTCCTCGCCGTTCGGCCGCACCACCACCTGGCGGGCGAGATCGACGGTGACGCGCGCATTGCCGCCGAGCCTGGCGTCTTCCATCAGTTGGTCGCACACCGCGCGCGGCAGGCGCACCGGCAGGATGCCGTTCTTGTAGCAGTTGTTGTTGAAGATATCGGCGAAATCCGGTGCGATAACGCAGCGGATACCGAAATCGAGCAGCGCCCAGGGCGCGTGCTCGCGCGATGAGCCGCAGCCGAAATTCTCGTGCGCGATCAGGATCTCGGCCTTCCGGTAGGGCTCCTGGTTGAGCACGAATTCCGGGCGCTCGCGGCCCTCGGCATCGAAGCGCAGCGTGTCGAACAGATGCACGCCGAGCCCCGAGCGCTTGATGGTCTTGAGGAAGCGCGCGGGGATGATCTTGTCGGTATCGACATTGGCCAGCGGCAGCGGCGCCGCAATGCCGGTCAGCGTGGTGAACTTGTCCATGATCCCCTCACACCAGCGTGCGCACATCGGCCAGATGGCCGGTGACGGCGGCGGCCGCCGCCATCGCCGGCGAGAGCAGATGGGTACGCCCGCGCGGGCCCTGCCGCCCCTCGAAATTACGGTTCGACGTGCTGGCGCAGCGCTGCCCGGGCGTCAGCTTGTCGGGGTTCATGCCGAGGCACATGGAGCAGCCCGCCTCGCGCCACTCGAACCCCGCCTCGATCAGCACGCGATCGAGCCCCTCCGCCTCGGCCTGCTGCTTGACGATGCCCGAGCCCGGCACCACCAGCGCACGCACGCCCGGCGCCACATGGCGGCCACGCGCGATGTCGGCCGCGGCCCGGATATCCTCGATGCGCCCGTTGGTGCAGCTGCCGATGAAGACGACATCGACGGCGAGATCGGTGAGCTTCTGCCCGGCGGTGAGGCCCATATAGTCCAGCATGCGCGCCAGCTGCACGCGCTTGGCCTCGTCCGGCTCGCCCGCCGGGTCGGGCACCACGCCGGTGATCGGCAGGCCGGCCTCCGGGCTGGTTCCCCAGGTGACCATCGGCACCAGGCGGGTGGCATCGATCTCGACAACGCGGTCGTATTGCGCGCCGGGGTCCGAGGGCAGCGTGGACCAGTATTCGATCGCCCGCTCCAGCGCCTCGCCCTTCGGCGCGAAGGGCTTGCCGCGCACATAGTCGAACGTCGTCGCATCAGGGGCGATCATGCCGGCGCGCGCGCCCGCCTCGATGGACATGTTGCACACGGTCATCCGCCCGGCCATGTCGAGTGCGCGGATGGTCGAGCCGGCATATTCGATGACATAGCCGGTGCCGCCCGCGGTGCCGATTTCGGCGATGATGGCGAGCACGATGTCCTTGGCGGTGCAGCCGGGCGGCAGCGCGCCCTCGACGCGCGCCAGCAGGTTCTTCGCCGGACGCTGCAACAGCGTCTGCGTCGCCAGCACGTGCTCGACCTCGCTGGTGCCGATGCCGAAGGCGAGCGCGCCGAGTGCGCCGTGTGTGGAGGTGTGGCTGTCGCCGCAGACGATGGTGAAGCCGGGCAGGCTGATGCCCTGCTCGGGGCCGATGATGTGCACGATGCCCTGGCGCGGATCGAGCACCGGGAAATAGGGCACGCCGAACTCGGCCACATTGCGCTCCAGGGTTTCCACCTGGATGCGGCTATCCTCCTCCTTGATGCCGGCGCGGCGATCGGAGGTGGCGATGTTGTGGTCGGCGACGGCGATCGTCGCGTCCGGCCGGCGCACGCGGCGACCGGCCATGCGCAGGCCCTCGAAGGCCTGCGGGCTGGTCACTTCATGAACGAGGTGGCGATCGATGTAGAGCACGCAGGTGCCATCCGGAAGCCGCTCGACGACGTGGGCATCCCACACCTTGTCGAACAATGTCCTCGGCTGTGCTTTTTCCATCGATCCCCCCCTCGGTCCCATCAGGCTATTCGGCGGTGGCGCTCGCCGCCTCGGCCGGCGCCGTGTCGCGGGCGCGCTCGGCGATGCGGGCCGACTTGCCGCGGCGGCCGCGCAGGTAATAGAGCTTCGCGCGGCGCACATCGCCGCGGCGCACCACGGCGATCTCGGCGATGGTCGGCGCGTACAGCGCGAACACGCGCTCCACACCCTCGCCGTAGCTGATCTTGCGCACGGTGAAATTGCTGTTCAGGCCGCGATTGGAGCGCGCGATGCACACCCCCTCGAAGTTCTGGGTGCGGGTGCGCTCACCCTCGACCACCTTCACCGCCACGCGCAGCGTGTCGCCGGGGATGAAGTCCGGCACCGGGCGCTGGGTGGCGAGGCGGGCGATCTGCTCGGCCTCGTACTGCTGGATGATGTTCATCGTCTCGTTTCCTTCGTCATGATCCGTCTATGATGCGCCGGCAGGGCTGGCAACCGCCGTGCCGTGCAAGCCTGTCTCGCGCACACCACGCTGAAAGGCGGCCCACAGGTCCGGGCGCCGCTCGCGGGTGATCCGTTCGGCCTCGGCCCGCCGCCAGGCAGCCACCGCGCCGTGATGGCCGGAGAGCAGCACATCCGGCACCCGCCGCCCCTGCCATTCGGCCGGGCGGGTGTAGTGCGGATATTCCAGCAATCCGGCCGAGAAACTCTCCTCCTCGGCACTTTCGGCCGCGCCCATCACGCCGGGCAGCAGCCGCACGCAGGCGTCGAGCAGCACGATCGCCGCCGGCTCGCCGCCCGAGAGCACGTAGTCGCCGATGCTGATCTCCTGCAATCCGCGCGCCTCGACGACACGCTGGTCGATCCCCTCGTAGCGCCCGCACAGCACCACCAGCCCGGGGCCGGCGGCGAATTCGCGCACCATCGCCTGGGTCAGCTTCCGCCCGCGCGGCGTCAGGAACACCGCCGGGCGCAGATCGGCGCTGCCGCCGCGTGCCGCGGCAAGGGCCGCATCGACGATATCGGGCCGCATCACCATGCCCGCGCCGCCGCCGAACGGCGTATCATCCACGGTGCGATGGCGGTCGGTGGCGGCGGCGCGGATGTCGCGCGCCTCCAGCGCCTGGCCGGCTTCCGCCGGCGCCACCACGATCTCGTGCGGCGGCACCACGACGACGCGCCCGGCGGCGATATCGACCTCCGGCACGCAGGCGCGCGTGAACGGCACCAGCAGCGCGCCGATCTCCAGGCTCGCGCCGGCGCCATAATCGTGCACTGTATCGACCCGGCCGAGCGGCGTGCCGTCCGGCGCGAAGGCGGCGAGGCCGACCAGATCGGCGAGATAGAACTCCTCCGCTCCGGCCGCGGGCAGGCGGGCGCGATCGACCAGCAGGCGCACATTGACCAGGCGCTCGGCGGCATTGCGGTCGGCGACCACATGCCGGTCGCCATCCACCAGCTCGGTCAGTTCGGCGACGCCCGTGCGCACCCAGCGCAGGGTGAAGCGCCGGCCGTCCTCGGTCTCGAACGGGCCGTAGCCGGGCAGCGCCGCCGGGTCGGCGGCGTAGCTGTGCAGATGCACCAGCCCGCGCACGCCGTGCGGCCGCCCGATCACGCCCATTTCGATCCGCCTTCCGGCCACGCCGCGCCTCCGATCAGCCTGCGATCATCAGCCCGCCGCGGCGGCCTTGGCGCGCTCCTGCGCCTTCTTCTTCGGCGCCGACTGCACCGGCTGCACGTTGTAGGCGGGCATCGGCGCGAGGCCGGCATGACCGAGGAAGCGGGCCACGCGATCGGTCGGCACCGCGCCCTGGCTGATCCAGTGGGTGATGCGCTCGCCCTGCAGGCGGACACGCTCGGCGTGCTCCTGCGGCAGCATCGGGTTGTAGCTGCCCAGCCGCTCGATGAAGCGGCCGTCGCGCGGGCTGCGGCTGTCGGCGACGACGATGTGGTAGTACGGGCGCTTCTTGGCGCCGGCGCGGGCGAGGCGGATTTTCAGAGCCATCGAGATACTTCTCCAGTTGCAGTCTTGGGGTTCGGCGAATCTGCCATCAAAACGGCCGGCGGCCCTGCGGCATCAGGGCGGACAGGCCCTGGCGCATCAGGCCCTTCTGGCCGAGCTTGTTCATGCGCTTCATCATGGTGGACATGTCATCGAACTGCTTGAGCAGTTTGTTGATCTCCTGCACCGAGGTGCCGGAGCCGGCGGCGATGCGCTTCTTGCGGCTGGCCTTGATGATGTCCGGCGTGCGCCGTTCCTTGGGCGTCATCGAGGAGATGATGGCGCCCTGCCGCTTGAGCATGGACTGGTCGATCTTGGCGTCGCCGAGCTGCTGCTTCATCTTGCCCAGGCCGGGCAGCATGCCGAGAATGGAGGAGATGCTGCCCATCTTGGTGATCTGGCGCAGCTGGGCGGCATAGTCCTCGAGATCGAAGGCGCCCTTGGCCATCTTGCGGGCGAGCTTCTCGGCCTCCGCCTGGTCGAGCGTCTCGGCGGCGCGCTCGACGAGCCCGACCACGTCGCCCATGCCGAGGATGCGGCCGGCCACGCGCTCGGGATGGAAATCCTCCAGCGCATCGAGCTTCTCGCCGACGCCGACGAGCTTGATCGGCGCGCCGGTGATGGCGCGCATCGAAAGGGCCGCGCCGCCGCGCGCGTCGCCGTCCATGCGGGTGAGGACGATGCCGCTGACGCCGACCGCCTCGTTGAAGGCGCGCGCGGTGTTCACCGCGTCCTGCCCGGTCATCGCATCGACCACCAGCAGCGTCTCGGCCGGGTTGGTGGCGAAGCGGATCTGGCGCACCTCCTCCATCAGCTCGGCGTCGATGGACAGGCGGCCGGCGGTGTCGAGCACCACCACGTCGAACACCTCGCGCCGCGCCGTGTCCATGGCGCGGGTGGCGATCTGCAGCGGCGTCTGGCCGGGGATGATCGGCAGGGACGACACGCCGGCCCGCTCGGCCAGCTGCTGAAGCTGCATCTGGGCGGCCGGGCGCTGGGTGTCGAGGCTGGCGAGCAGCACCTTCTTGCGCTGCTTCTCGCCCAGGCGCAGCGCGAGCTTGCCGGCCGTCGTGGTCTTGCCCGAGCCCTGCAGGCCGACCATCAGGATCGGCACCGGGGCGGCGGCGGCCAGGTTGATGCCCACGGCACCGGCACCGCCCAGGGCGGCCACCAGCTCGTCATGGACGATCTTGACCACCTGCTGGCCGGGAGTGACGGAGCGCAGCACCTCCTGCCCGACGGCGCGCAGGCGCACGGCGGCGATGAAGTCCTTGACCACCTGCAGCGCCACATCGGCTTCGAGCAGCGCCAGGCGCACTTCGCGCAGGGCGGCATCGACATCGGCCTCGCTGAGCGCCCCGCGCCCGCGCAGCCGGTCGAACACGCCTGAAAGCCGCTCGGAAAGCGCCTCGAACACCCTAGTTCACCTTCGCCAAGGAGGGCAATCAAACCTCACAACAGAGAACGCGCCGCTGCGCGAGCCTTCGCGGAGCGGCGGGAAACCGGGCGCTTATGGGCGCACCCGGCCCGGAAAGTCAAGCCGCAGCGGGCGGCAGGCGGCCTACAAGCCGAGCAGCCGGGGCAGCCAGAGCGAGATTGCCGGGATGTAGGTCACCAGCATCAGCACCCCGAACATCACCAGGTAGAACGGCCAGATCGCCTTGACCACCTCTTCCATGGAGACCTTGCCCACGGCGCAGCCGACGAACAGGATGGAGCCGACCGGCGGGTGGCACAGCCCGATGCCGAGATTGAGCATCATGACGATACCGAAATGCACCGGGTTGACGCCGAAATTGGCCATCACCGGCAGCAGGATCGGCGTGGTGATGAGGATCGACGGCGCCATGTCCATGAAGCAGCCGAGCACCAGCAGCATCACGTTGACGAGCATGAGGATGACGTATTTGTCGTGCGACAGCGTCAGGAAGAACGCCGTCACCCGCGTCGGCATCTGCATCAGCGCCATGATGTAGCCGACGGCGCCGGCGAAGGCGATCAGCGTCATCACCATCGCCACCGTCCGCAGCGTGCGGTGCACCAGCTCCGGCAGGTCCGACCAGCGATAGTCGCGATAGATGAACATGGTGACGAAAAAGGCCCACACGCAGGCCACCGCACCGGCCTCGATGGCGGTGAAAATGCCGCCGAGGATGCCGCCGAGGATGATCACCAGCGTGATCAGCCCCCACACCGCCTCGAAGGTGATGCGCGCGGCGTCGCGCAGCGGCACCGCCACCCCGCGCGGGTGCCTGTCGCGATAGGCGTAGCCGAGGCAGAGCAGGATGATGGCCAGGGCGAGCAGCATGCCCGGCACCACGCCGGCCATGAAAAGGCTGATCACCGAAATGAGCCCGCCGGTCGCCACCGAATAGATCACCGCATTGTGGCTCGGCGGCACCAGCAGCGCCTGCACCGAGGCGCTGATCGTCACGTTGGTGGCGAAGACGCGCGGATAGCCGTTCTCCTCCATCTGCGGGATCATCACCGAGCCGATCGCCGAGGTGTCGGCCACCGCCGAGCCGGAGATGCCGGAGAGGAAGGTGGTGGCCAGCACATTGACCACCGACAGCCCGCCGCGCAGGCCGGTGTAGCCCACGATGACATTGGCCAGCGCCACCAGCCGGCGCGCCATGCCGCCCTCGGCCATGATGGCGCCGGCAAGCACGAAGAAGGGAATGGTGAGCAGCGCGAACTTGCCGACGCCGCTGCTGATCTGCAGCATCACCGCCTCGAGCGGGATGTTGATCCACATCGCCCCGGCCAGCGCCGCCAGGCCGAGCGAATAGGCGATCGGCACGCCGATGGCGAAGCAGGCGAACATCGCGCCGAGCGGAATGAGAAGGTCCATGCGTGGCGGGCTCCGGCCGGTTCAGCGAATAAGGATCAGTCGAAGGCGGCCGCGTCATGCTCCGCGGCGGACACTTTGGGCGGTCCGATGAGCATCCGCTCGATGACGAACAGCAGCAGGATGATCCCGCCGAGCGGAATGGGCATGTAGGTGATGCCGACCGAAAGGGCGGGGAATTCCGGCACCTCCTGGTGCCAGGTCGTGTGCACCAGCCCGACGCCGTAATAGACCATGAACACCGCCAGCACGCCGACCAGCGCCTCGGACAGGTAGACCATCAGCGGCTGGAGGAATTGCGGGACGGCGTTCTGCACCACCTTCACGCGCATGTGCAGGTCGATGCGGTAGCACACGCCGCCGCCGAGGAAGGTGAGCAGAATGGTCAGCAGGATGGCCATCGGCTCGGGCCAGGAGGCCGCCGAGTTGAGCACGTAGCGTGTGTAGACGCCGTAGGGGATGATGACGGAGATCAGCACCAGCGCCGCCCCCGCGATCAGCGCGCAGGCCAGATAGAGGCCGTCCATCGCCCGACGGTAGATCCGCGCCATCCGTTTCTCTCCCCTCGATACGCCCGCGGCCAGTGGATCCGGGCGGGCCGCGGGGCCCGCCCGGCCGGAGTCAGGCCACCGCCTGCACGCGCTTGATCATGTCGGCATACTTGCTGCCGTACTTGTCCCACACCGGCTTGACCGCCTTCTGGAAGGGCGTCTTGTCGGCGATCTCGACGATGTCGATCTTCGCCTCCTTCATCTTGCTCAGCGCGTCGGCCTCCTTGGCCTGCCACAGCTTGCGCTCCTCGGCCTGCGCCTCGCCGGCGAGCTTGCGGATCAGGTCCTGGTCGGCCTTGGCGAGCTTGTCCCAGGTCGGGCGCGAGAAGACGATGATCTCGGGCACGATGAGGTGCTCGGTGAAGGAGAAATGCTTCGCCGCCTCGTAATGATGGTCATAGACATAGCTCGGCGTGTTGTTCTCGGCGCCGTCGATCACGCCGGTCTGCAGCGCGCTGAAAACCTGGTCATAGCCCATCGACACCGCGTTGGCGCCGAGCGCGTTCATCATGTCCACGAAGATCGGGTTCGGGATCACGCGCATCTTCAACCCCTTGAGGTCGGCGATGGTGTGGATCGAGCGCTTGGTGTCGTACATGCTGCGCGCGCCGGCATCCATCCAGCACAGCCCGACGAGGCGGGATTGCGGGTTGTTGGTGATGCCGTCGAGCAGGTCCTGGCCGATCTTGCCGTCGATCACCGCCTGCATGTGGGCGGTGTTGCGGAACAGGAAGGGCAGGTTGAAGACGTTCAGCGCGTCGACCACCGGGCCGATCGAGCCGACGCTGACGCGGGCGAACTGGATGGCGCCGATCTGCGCCTGCTCGATGGCGGTCTTCTCGTCGCCGAGTTGCATGGAGGCGAACATCTGCACCCCGAGCCGGCCCTGGGTCGCGGCGGAGAGCTTCTTGCCGAGGCTCTCGACGGCGGCCACCGTGGGGTAGCCCTCGGGATGCACGTCGGAGGCCTTGAGCATCATCTTGGCCTGCGCCTGGGCGCGCCCCGGAATGGCCAAACCCAGCGCACCGGCGGTCAGCGCGCCAGCCCCGAGCTTCAACGCATCACGTCGCTGCATCGTTTCCTCTCCCCTTTATGGCCCGGGATGAACCCCGGGCGCCGTGATTAGGTAGCGCTACCATAACCCCCGCCCGAACAAAAGTCCAACCCCGGCGGACATTGCTGGCTGGCTACCACCTGCCACGCATTCCTGCCAGGCATTCCTGCCGGGCGCTCCCGCCAGCGCAGGCGGGCCGGCTGGCGGCCGCCTACAGCGGCGAGCCGGTATAGCTGTCGCACATCGCCTGGGCGGCCGCGCGGGAATCGCACAGATGGTCGAACTCAGCCAGTTGCAGGCGCCGCTCGAAGGGCGAGCGATCGGGGAACTGGTGCAGCAGGGTGGTCATCCACCACGAGAAGCGCTCGGCCCGCCAGATGCGCCGCAGGGCGCGGGCCGAGTAGCCGTCGATGCCGGCCATGGACCGCTCGCCGTAATATTGCGCCAGCGCCTGCGAGAGATAGGTGACGTCGCTCACCGCCAGGTTGAGCCCCTTGGCCCCGGTCGGCGGCACGATATGGGCGGCGTCGCCGGCGAGGAACAGCCGCCCGAAGCGCAGCGGCTCGGCGACGAAGCTGCGCAGGGGGGCGATGCTCTTCTCGATCGACGGGCCGGTTCTGAGGTGGCCCGCGGCCTCGGCGGGAATGCGGCGGCGCAGCTCGTCCCAGAATCTGTCGTCCGTCCATTCGCCAATATCCGCCTCGGTCGAGACCTGGAGGTAATAGCGGCTGCGCATCGCCGAGCGCATCGAGCACAGGGCGAAGCCGCGCGGATGGCTCGCATAGATCAGCTCGGGAGACACCGGCGGCTGGTCCACCAGCACGCCGAGCCAGCCGAATGGGTAGACGCGCTCGAACTGGGTCAGCGCCGCCTCCGGCACGGCGCGGCGCGAGGCGCCGTGGAAGCCGTCGCAGCCGGCGATGAAGTCGCAGACGAGCTCGCGCGTCACCCCGTCCTTGCGCCAGGTGACGCGCGGGCGTGCCGCGTCGAAATCATGCAGGGCGACATTCTCGGCTTCGTAGATGGTCGGCGCGCCGGACGCGGCCCGCGCGGCCATCAGGTCGCGCGTCACCTCGGTCTGGCCGTAGACCATGACCTCGCGACCGACGAGGTCGTGGAAGCTGAAGCGCTGGCGGGCGCCGTCGAAGGCGAGCTCGACGCCGTCATGGACCAGCCCCTCTGCCTCCATCCGCGCGCCGACCCCGGCCTCGTTCAGCACGCGGCGCGAGAGGTCTTCCAGCACGCCGGCGCGGATGCGGCCAAGCACGTACTCGCCCGAGCGCTGTTCGAGGATGACGGTCTCGATGCCGTGCTGCTCGAGCAGCCGGCCGAGCAGCAGGCCGGCGGGTCCGGCGCCGATGATGGCAACCTGTGTGCGCATGATGGGGGTCCTCATTCGGGGTTCGCGCCGGCGGCGTCGCCCGCATCGGCGAAGGCGATCCAGCCGCCATCGACGCTCAGCACGCTGCCGGTGATGTAGCTGGCCGCCGGCGAGGCCAGGAAGAGAATGGCGGCGGCGATCTCCTCGGGCCGGGCCAGGCGGCCGAGCGGAATGCGCCGGCGCAGCTTCCGCT
>JAGXAV010000479.1 GCA_018971455.1 Rhodospirillales bacterium | reverse complement strand
TATCTATCGCCTGCGCAAGTTCATGCGTTCGAACCAGTCGACCTGCATCAACCAGCGGCCGCTGGTCAAAGTCGGCGATCGTGTCTCCAACGGCGACATCATCGCCGACGGCCCCTCGACCGAGTTGGGCGAACTGGCGCTGGGGCGGAATGCGCTGTGCGCGTTCATGCCGTGGAACGGCTATAATTTCGAGGACTCCATCCTCATCAGCGAACGTATCGCGCGCGACGACGTGTTCACCTCGATCCATATCGAGGAATTCGAGGTGATGGCGCGCGACACCAAGCTCGGCCAGGAGGAGATCACCCGCGACATCCCGAACGTCGGCGAGGAAGCGCTCAAGAACCTCGACGAGGCGGGCATCGTCTATATCGGCGCCGAAGTGAACCCGGGCGACATCCTGGTGGGCAAGGTCACCCCCAAGGGCGAAAGCCCGATGACGCCGGAAGAAAAGCTGCTGCGCGCGATCTTCGGCGAGAAGGCCTCCGACGTGCGCGACACCTCGCTCAAGCTGCCGCCGGGGGTGACCGGCACCATCGTGGATGTGCGCGTCTTCTCCCGCCGCGGCGTGGACAAGGACGAGCGCGCGATGGCGATCGAGCGCGCCGAGATCGAGCGGCTGGCCAAGGACCGCGACGACGAGAAGGCGATCCAGGAGCGGTCCTTCCTCAACCGGCTGCGCGAGAAGCTGCTGGGCCGCAAGGCGGCCGGCGGGTTCAAGGGCATAAAGGCCGGCGCGGCGATCACCGAGGAGGTGCTGGCCGAGCATCCGCGCGGTGCCTGGCGCCATATCGGCGTGCAAGACGACGCGGTGATGGCCGAGATCGAGACGCTGAAGCGCGAGTTCGACGCCGCGGTGGGGCGCTTGCAGGCGCGCTTCGACGCCAAGGTGGAGAAGCTCCAGCGCGGCGACGAGCTGCCGCCTGGGGTGATGAAGATGGTCAAGGTCTTCATCGCCGTGAAGCGCAAGCTCCAGCCCGGCGACAAGATGGCGGGCCGGCACGGCAACAAGGGCGTGGTTTCGCGCGTGGTGCCGGTGGAGGACATGCCGTTCCTGGAGGATGGCACCTCGGTCGATATCGTTCTCAACCCGCTCGGCGTGCCGAGCCGCATGAATGTCGGCCAGATCCTGGAGACCCATCTGGGCTGGGCGTGCGCCACCATCGGCAAGCAGATCGGCGGGCTGGTGGAGGAATACCGGCGCACCGGGCAGGCGCGCGTCGAACTGCTCGACATGATGAAAGAGGTCTATGGCGACAAGGTCTTCGGCGACGACATCGCCGGCATGACCGATGCCGAGCTGATGGAGCTGTGCGACAACCTCAAGAAGGGGGTGCCGATCGCGACCCCGGTCTTCGACGGGGCGCGCATGGGCGACATCGAGGGCATGCTGACGCGGGCCGGGCTGGCCACCTCGGGGCAGGTGACCCTGACCGACGGGCGCACCGGCGAGCCGTTCGAGCGCAAGGTGACGGTGGGCATCATCTACATGCTCAAGCTGCACCACCTGGTGGATGACAAGATCCACGCGCGCTCGATCGGCCCGTACTCGCTCGTCACCCAGCAGCCGCTGGGCGGCAAGGCGCAGTTCGGCGGCCAGCGCTTCGGCGAGATGGAGGTCTGGGCGCTGGAGGCGTACGGCGCCGCCTACACGCTGCAGGAGATGCTGACGGTGAAGTCCGACGACGTGTCGGGCCGCACCAAGGTCTACGAGGCGATCGTCCGCGGCGACGACAACTTCGAGGCGGGCATTCCGGAATCGTTCAACGTGCTGGTCAAGGAGTTGCGCTCGCTCGGGCTCAACGTCGAGCTCGAACAGCGCACGTATTGATCGCCTGACGCAAGTTTCGAGAGAAGGGATCGTTCAATGAACGAGTTGATGAACGTCTTCGGCCAGGTCTCGACGCCGCAGAGCTTCGATCAGATTCGCATCTCGATCGCGAGCCCGGAGCGCATCCGCTCCTGGTCGTTCGGCGAGATCAAGAAGCCCGAGACGATCAATTACCGCACTTTCAAGCCCGAGCGCGATGGCCTCTTCTGCGCGCGCATCTTCGGGCCGATCAAGGACTACGAGTGCCTGTGCGGCAAGTACAAGCGCATGAAGTATCGCGGCATCGTCTGCGAAAAGTGCGGCGTCGAGGTCACGCTCTCCAAGGTGCGGCGCGAACGGATGGGCCATATCGAGCTGGCCTCGCCCGTCGCCCATATCTGGTTCCTCAAGTCGCTGCCTTCGCGCATCGGCCTGCTGCTCGACATGACGCTCAAGGACCTCGAGCGCGTGCTCTATTTCGAGAGTTTCGTCGTGACCGAGCCCGGCCTCACGCCGCTGAAGCTCCACCAGGTGATGAGCGAGGACGAGTTCGTCAAGGCTCAGGACGAATATGGCGAGGAAGGCTTCCAGGCCGCGATCGGCGCCGAGGCGCTCAAGCGGATGCTCGAGGCGATCAATCTCGAAACCGAGCAGGCCAGGCTTCGCGACGAGCTGCGCGAGACCTCGTCCGAGGCCAAGCG
>JAGXAV010000478.1 GCA_018971455.1 Rhodospirillales bacterium | reverse complement strand
TGACGCAGAGCCGCTCGGCCATCGCGCAGGCCGGGGCGATGCTCGCCCAGGCGCATGCCGACGCGGTGCAGACGCAGGCCGACGCGGCGCGCAGCGGCCAGCTGGTGCGGGGCGGATGGACCTCGCGCCAGGCCAATGAGCTGGCCGCGACTCAGGCGGCCAAGGCGCAATCCGCCGTGGCCGCCGCCGAGGCGGCCGAAGCCGCGGCCAGGCAGGCCGAGGCGGTGGCCGAGGCGCAGGTCATGCAGGCGGACGCCAAGCTCGAAAGCGCCACCGCGGCGGTCACCCTGGCCTCCAACAGCCTCGCCGACACGGTGATCCGCGCCCCGATCGACGGCATCGTCGGCAATCGCGCCGCCCAGCTCGGCCAGCACGTGCAGCCCGGCCAGCAGCTTATCTCGGTGACGCCGGATGCCGCCCAGCTCTACGTCGTCGCCAATTTCAAGGAGACGCAGCTCGCGCACATGCATGCCGGCCAGCCGGTCGATCTGATCGCCGACATCGACAGCGGCAAGGTGATCCATGGCCGCGTGGACTCTCTCGCGCCGGCGACCGGGGCACTTTTCTCGCTGCTGCCGCCGGAGAACGCCACCGGCAACTTCACCAAGGTGGTGCAGCGCGTGCCGGTGAAGGTGGTGCTCGACCCCGGCGAGGCGGCGCGGGCGAAATGGCTGCGCGCCGGCCTGTCGGTGACCAGCGAGGTGGATACCCGCGCCAAGCCGGAGCCGCGCCTCGGCATCTGGGGCGACGCGATGGCGACGCTGCGCCGCAAGTAGGCCGCGATGGCGGGCTCCGCCGTGATGGGTGAGCGCCGGCTCACCTGGCAGGAATGGGTCGGGTTCATGTCCATGGTGGTGGGCATGTTCATGGCGATCCTCGACATCCAGATCGTCAGCGCCTCGATCACCGACATCCAGGCCGGCCTCGCGGCCAGCCCCGACGAGGCGGCCTGGGTGCAGACCAGCTACCTGATCGCCGAGATCGTCATGATCCCGCTTTCGGGCTGGCTGTCGCGCATGCTCTCGACGCGCGTGCTGTTCGCCGCCAGCGCGCTGGGCTTCGCCGCGTTCTCGCTGCTCTGCGCCACGGCCACCAGCCTCGGCACGATGGTGACCTACCGCGCCATGCAGGGCT
This sequence comes from Rhodospirillales bacterium, assembly GCA_018971455.1. GTDB lineage: Bacteria > Pseudomonadota > Alphaproteobacteria > Acetobacterales > Acetobacteraceae > REEB85. Next base: position 1,378 of record JAGXAV010000478.1, on the reverse strand, counting down.
TCATCGGCGGCGCCATGATCCCCACCGTGTTCGCCACCAGCTTCCTGATGTTCCCGCCCTCCCGGCGCGCCCAGATGTCGGTGGTGATCGGACTGACGGCGACGCTGGCGCCGACCGTCGGGCCGACGCTGGGCGGCTGGATCACGCAATCCTTCTCCTGGCACTGGCTGTTCCTGGTCAACGTGCCGGTGGGCGTCGCGGTGGCGGCCGCCGTCTGGCGCTTCATCGACATCGACCGGCCGGAGCCGGGCATGTTCCGCCGTTTCGACTGGTTCGGCCTCGCGCTCATGGCGATGTTCCTCGGCTCGCTCGAATACGTGCTGGAGGAAGGCACGCGCGACGACTGGTTCGCCGACGCCTCCATCCGCTGGTTCTCGCTGCTCTGCGCGGCGTCGGCCATCGTGTTCTTCTGGCGCATGCTGGTGCGGCGGGACCCGCTGGTCGAGCTGCGCGCCTTCCGTGACGCCAATTTCGCCTTCGGCTGCCTGTTCAGCGCGGTGATCGGCATCGGCCTCTACGGCGCGGTGTTCGTGGTGCCGCTGTTCCTCGCCCGGGTGCGCGGCTTCGACAGCCTGGAGATCGGCAACACCATGCTGGTCACCGGGCTGTTCATGTTCCTCTCGGCGCCGGTGGCCGGCACGCTCTCCAAATACGTCGATGACCGCTGGATGCTGGCCTTCGGGCTCGCCTTGTTCGGCGGCTCGGTCTGGTGGCTCGCGCACCTGACCAGCCAGTCCTCGATGTGGGACATGATGGCGCCGCAGGCGGCGCGCGGCTTCGCCATGATGTTCCTGTTCATTCCGGTCAACCAGCTCGCCCTCGGCACGCTGCCGGCGGACAAGCTGAAGAACGCCTCCGGCCTGTACAACCTGATGCGCAATCTGGGCGGCGCCGTCGGTCTGGCGGTGATCGGCACCATCGCCACCACGCGCACCGCCATCCATGCCCAGCACCTCGCCGAGCAGGTCAACTGGTCGCGGCCCAACGTACTCAAATCCATCTACAACCTGACCCAGGCGTTCAAGCCGATCGAGCATGGTTCCGCACAGCTGGCGGCGATCAAGCAGATCGGCATGATGGTCCAGCGCGAGGCGATGACGCTGGCCTACAACGACGTGCTGATGCTGATGGCGCTGTGCTTCCTGGTCAGCGTGCCGCTGACCCTGCTGCTCGCCAAGCCGAAGCCCGGCGGCGGCGGGGGCGGCGGCCTGCATTGAGCCGTGCGCCGTCCCGTGACACCTTGCCGGGGGACGGGAGGGCCGCGATGAGCACGCAAGACCCCAAGACGGAACCGCAGGGCGGGCGGCTGGTGTTCCAGCAGCCGATCTTCGGCGCGGACGAGGTGCGCCGCCGCCGGCAGCGCCCGAGCGAGACGGTG
>JAGXAV010000477.1 GCA_018971455.1 Rhodospirillales bacterium | reverse complement strand
TCGACCCACCGCACGCCGCCGGCCAGCGCGCCGCCGATCTCGCAGCCCGCCCCGCCACCCTCGGCAAGTGCCGCGGCGATCGCCGCCGCGGTCTCGCGCGCCGCCGAGGGTGGCGGGTCGAGCCGGGCGGCATGCTCGGCGAAGGCATCGCGCAGCAGGGCGACCATCGCCGGCGCGTCGGCGGCGGTGAGCGGGCGGAGGGCATAATCGGCGGTTCGCATGCAGCCGAAGGTAGCCGAAGCGGCGCGGGCTGCCTATTTTGACCCGATGCTCGAAACTCCTGCCTTTCTCGATGGCGGGCGCCCCGACGTGCCCGATCTCGTCGTGCCGCGTGGCGTCACGCCCTTCCACCTGCCGCACCGCCCGGTGCGCGGCCGGCTGATCCGCCTCGGCCCGCTCGCCGACGCGCTGCTGCGCCGGCACGACAACCACGACATCGTCACCCGCGTCGCCGGCCAGGCGCTGGCGCTAGTCGCCGCGCTGTCCTCGGCGCTGAAATTTCGCGGCAGCTTCAGCCTGCAGGCCAAGGGCGACGGGCCGGTGACCATGCTGCTCGCCGACTGCACCGATGTCGGGGCACTTCGCGGCTATGCCGCCGCCCATCCGCAGCGCCTCGCCGCCCTGCTGGCCGAGCAGGCAGCACCCTCAGCCGCCGCCCTGCTGGGGCGCGGCTATCTCGCCTTCACGGTCGATCAGGGACCGCAGAGCGAGCGCCACCAGGGCATCGTCGCCATCGAGGGCGAGGGGCTGGCCGAGATGGCGCTGCATTATTTCGAGACCAGCGAGCAGCTGCGCTGCGCCATCCATCTCGCCTGCGCGCGCACCGAGGCGGGCTGGCGCGCCAGCGCGCTGATCCTCGAGCGCGTCGCCGGCAGCGGCGGCATCGACCCCTCGCTCGACGAGGCGGCGCTGGAGGAGAGCTGGCGCACCGCCGTGATGCTCGCCGCCACCGTCACCGAGGCCGAGCTGCTCGATGACGCGCTGCTGCCCGACCGTCTGCTCTACCGGCTGTTCCATACCGAGGGCGTGGCCGCCGACCGGCCGCGGGCGCTCGCCTATGGCTGCCGCTGCTCGCGCCAGCGCCTCACCGACATCCTCGAGGGCTTCCCGCCCGACGATCTGGACCACATGGCCGTGGCGGGCGACATCGTCATGACCTGCGAGTTCTGCAACCATGATTTCCGTTTCGCCCGCAGCGAGGTGCAAGGCCGCGCCGCGCGCGGGACGACGAATTGACGCCGGCCCTCAGCCGCCCCCACCCCTCACCCGCCGAACGGACCCGCCCGTCATGATCGCTCCCGCCGTGCCCCGCCGTCTGATCACCCTCGGCCTGCTGCTGGCGCTGGCCGGCTGCGGCGGCGCGCCGGTGGTCTATCAGCCGCTGCGCTACACCTACCTCACCAAGCTGCACCTCAATGTCGGCACCATCGAGATCGACGACAGCTGGGTGCCGGTGGGCAACGCCCAGCATGTCGAATACCTGGCGCCGGAAACCCCGCTGGCGGCGCTGCGGCAGATGGCGCAGGACCGCCTGGTGCCGAGCGGCAGCACCGGGCGGGCGGTGTTCACCATCGACGACGCCTCCATCATCAAGGCCAACGCCATCTACGAGGGCAGCGTGGGGGTGCATCTCGACATCATCGACGCCGCCGGCAAGCGCCTGGCCCGCGCCCGCGCCCAGGTGCAGGCGCGCCACGACATCACCGACACCGACGAGGCGACGGTGCGCGCCGATCTCGACGCGCTGACCCGCTCGCTGATGGACCGCATGAACGTCGAGTTCGAGTACCAGGCGCGCAAGTCCCTCGGCGCCCAGCTTCAGGCCGGCACCCCCGTCGCCCCGGCGCCGGCGGCGGTGCAGCAGCAGGATCTCGGCGCGCCGCCGAAAAATTGAGCCGGCGGCCCGGCGTTCAGAAGCGCTCCACCCAGGGGCGCAGATCGACCTCCTGGCTCCAGGCGCTGCGCGGCTGATGCATCACCTGCCAGTACGTCTCGGCGATCGCCGCCGGATCGAGCAGGCTGTGCAGATGATCGGGTGGCGCCGGGCGGGCCGCGCTGGCGATGCCGCCATCGATGACGAAATGCGCGACATGGACGCCCTGCGGCCCGAGCTCGCGCGCCATCGACTGCGCGAGCCCGCGCAGGGCGAACTTGCCCATGGCGAAGGCGGCGGATTGCGGAAAGCCCTTCACCCCCGCGCTGGCGCCGGTCAGCAGGATGGCGCCGTGGTGCTGCGTCAGCATGCGCGCGGCGGCCTGCTGGCCGACCAGGAAGGCCCCGAAGGCGGAGACCTCGATGGCGTGGCGCACCGCGGCGGGGTCGAGCTCCACCAGGGGGCCGCGGACCCGGGCGCTGGCATTGTAGACCACCACGTCGGGGCTGCCCTGGGCCGCATCGACGGCGGCGAACAGCCGCGTCACCGCCGCCGGATCGGCCCCGTCGCAGGCATAGGCGAGCGCTCCGGTCTCGGCGCACAGCGCCGCGAGCTTGTCCGTCGAGCGGGCGGCGAGGGCGACGCGCAGCCC
>JAGXAV010000476.1 GCA_018971455.1 Rhodospirillales bacterium | reverse complement strand
CGCCCGCCACCACCGCCACCCCACGGGCCCTGCGGCCCCTGCGGCCCGCCAGGACGCCGGTTGCCGCCGCCGGGCATGCCCCAGGGGCCGCTCGGGCCGCCCGAACCGTTCTCGGACGGGCCGCGCGCGGGGCCGTGCAGATCGTCATCATGGAAGGGCATCGGCGAGGAGCGCTCCAGTGCTTGGCGCGCCAGTGGTTCGCGCGTCGGTGGCGGTGGTGTAGCCGAGCGCGCGGCGAAAGGCCATTGGCAGGCTCCCCGGCACAGGCCATATGCCGGCCGATGGCACGCCCGTTCTTCTCACGCCGCTTCCTCTCACACCTGACCCGAGGGCTCCCGCGCATGCGCGAACCGACCACCGCCAGCCTCACCGAGGCGCTGCGCGCCATCACCGACCCCGCCAGCGGCCGCGACCTGGTCGCCGCCGGCCTGGTCGAAGGCGTGCAGGTCAAGGGCGGGCTGGTCCAGGTCAGCCTGCTGACCGACCGCGCCCATGCCGCCGCCATGGAGCCGCTCCGCCGCGAGGTGGAGGCGCTGCTCGCCCGCCAGCCCGGCGTGAAGAACGTCGCCGCGGTGCTGACCGCCCACACCCCGGCGCCGCCCCAACCCACTCCCCAAAAAACGGCCGCCCCCCAGGGGAGCGCGACCAAGCCCGCCCTGCTGCCCGGAATCGGCGCCATCGTCGCGGTCGCCTCCGGCAAGGGCGGCGTCGGCAAATCCACCGTTGCGGTGAACCTCGCCGTCGCCCTGGCCCGCCAGGGCCTGCGCGTCGGCCTCCTCGACGCCGACATCTACGGCCCCAGCCTGCCGCGCATGCTCGGCCTCGCCGGCAAGCCGGTGGTGCGCGACGGCCGCATGATCCCGCCCACCGCCTGGGGGCTCAAGGCGATGTCGATCGGCTTCCTGGTCGAGGAGGAAACGCCGATGATCTGGCGCGGCCCGATGGTGATGGGCGCGCTCGAGCAGATGATGGGCCAGGTCGAATGGGGCGCGCTCGACATCATGATCGTGGACATGCCGCCCGGCACCGGCGACGCCCAGCTCACCATGGCCCAGCGGGTCAGCCTCGCCGGCGCGGTGATCGTCTCCACCCCGCAGGACATCGCGCTGCAGGATGCCCGCCGCGGCCTGCGCATGTTCGAGCGCACCCGCGTGCCGGTGCTCGGGCTGATCGAGAACATGTCTTTCTTCTGCTGCCCCGCCTGCGGCACCCGCACCGACATCTTCGGCCATGGCGGCGCCCGCGCCGAGGCGGCCCGGCTGGGCACCGATTTCCTCGGCGAGATCCCTCTGCTGCTCGACATCCGCACAGCATCGGATGCCGGCACGCCGATCGCCGCCAGCGCCCCGGACAGCCACGCCGCCCAGGCCTACGCGGAGATCGCCGCCCGCCTCTGGGCGAAGCTGCAAGGCGCCGCCGCCCCGGCCGCGCCGCGCATCGTCGTCAGCTAGCCCCGCCCCGCCGCGCGCTTGACATCGGCGCCCCCGCGCGATCCCGTCCGGCGCAAACACGCCGCGAAGGTCCTGCCCCATGTCCCGCATCACCGCCCTGCGCACCATCCGCATTGCCGAACGCCCCAACCTGATCTGGCTGGAGGTCGAGACCGATGAGGGGCTGGTCGGGCTGGGCGAATCCTTCCGCGGTGCGCAGGCGGTCGAGGCGGCGGTGCACGAGCTGGTGGCGCCCTGGCTGATCGGCCGCGATGCCCGCCAGATCGAGGCCGTCTCGCGCCAGCTGATGATGCCCTATGTCGGGTTCAACGGCAGCGGGGCGGAAATCCGCGCCGCCAGCGCCGTCGATATCGCGCTGTGGGACCTCGCCGGCCAGCGCCACCACATTCCCGTCCATGAAGCCCTCGGCGGCGCCGCCCGCCCGGGCATCCGCGCCTACAACACCTGCGCCGGCTACGCCTACAACTCCACCAGCCAGTGGCGCCGGTCGGTCGGCGCCACCGACAGCGCCGCCGGCCCCTATGACGACCAGGTCGCCTTCACCCGCGATGCCGGCGCACTCGCCGAAAGCCTGCTCGCGGAGGGTTACGCGGCGATGAAGATCTGGCCGTTCGACGTGTTTGCCGAAGCCACCGGCGGCCACATGATCAGCCTCGCGGACCTCAAATCCGGCCTCGAGCCGTTCCGCAAGATCCGCGCCGCGGTCGGCGAGCGCATCGAGGTGATGTGCGAGCTGCACAGCCTGTGGGGCAGCCACGCGGCGACGCGCATCTGCCGCGCGCTGGAGGAATACGGCGTGTTCTGGGCCGAGGACCCGATCGGCAAGATGGACGACGCAAGGAGCCTCGCCGATCTGCGCCGCCAGACCCGCACGCCGATCTGCGGCAGCGAGACGCTCGGCGGCATGGTGCCGTTCCGCGACCTGCTGGCCGCCGACGCCGTCGATGTGGTGATGCTCGACCTCGCCTGGTGCGGCGGGCTCACGGTGGGGCGCAAGATCGCGGCCCTCGCCGAAGCGCACGCCAAGCCCGTGGCCCCGCACGACTGCACCGGCCCGGTGACGCTGATGGCCGGGCT
>JAGXAV010000475.1 GCA_018971455.1 Rhodospirillales bacterium | reverse complement strand
CCGCGCCGTGCGGATCGAGCGCCTCGTCGATGGCGGCCATCTGCGACAGGATGGCGCGCTGCTCTTCCTCCAGCCCCTCGTTCCGGCCGGCGAGGCGCGCGGCCATGTCGCGCAGCAGGCGCGCCGTCAGCCGGCGGGCCTGGCCGACCACCGGGTCATCGGGCGTCGCGGGCAGGAAGATGAAGCCGACCAGCGTGCCGGCCAGCACGCCGACCAGCACGGTGAGCAGCCGGTCGACGCCCAGCGCGAGGATCGCGCCGGGATGCGCGGTGGAGAGCAGGGCCACCATGGCGGCGGAGTAGCCGGCGAGGATGGTGCCGTAGGCGACGAAGCCGCGCAGCGTGTTGCCGGCGCCCACGCACAGGCCGATCCAGGCGGCGAGCCCCAGCACCAGAAGCGCCGGCTGGCCGCCAGACAGGCCGATGAGCAGCACGCCCGCCACCACCCCCACCACCGTGCCCGCGGCGCGGAAGAAGCTCTTTTCCAGCAGCATCGCCCGCGTCGGCTGGGATGCCGCCCACACCGTCATCGCCGCCCATTGCGGATGTTCGAGCCCCATCAGCCAGGCCGCCAGCAGGGAGGCGCACGCGGTCAGCGCCGTGCGCAGGGCGAAGCCCAGCCGCGCCGGATCGAATCCCAGCCGCGCGAGTCTGCCCTGCGGTGTCACCAGCGTCGTTCCTGTTCCTCGCGCCCGGCGCGGAGGCCGCGCACCGATGCCGCGCGAGGTCTGCCGGGATCTGCCCGCGCGGCGCGCCGGCGGGCGCCTGTGTAGCGGCCCCGTGCGGCGCCGGGCAATGCTGCCGGCAGCACGCCGCAATCCACTTGCTTGATGACGCAATTTAAAAATACAAAGGGCAAGATCCGGCCGACTCGCCTCGTGCCGGGAAACAACGAGTCCGGGGGGCTGGCTGCAATGCAGGATCGCCATGAAGATCGCCTGGGGATGACCAGGCGCGGGATGCTCGGCGCGCTCGGCGCGGGGGCGGCGCTGGCGCCGTCGCTGGCCACGGCGGCCATAAACATGCCCTTTGTCGGCGGCGGGACGGAGCGCCAGCTCACCACCGGCTTCCCCGAGAAGGGCAGCATGATCCTTCAGCGCTCCCGCCCGCCGCTGCTGGAGACGCCGTTCTCCGTCTTTGACGGCGACATCCTGACGCCGAATGACCGGTTCTACGTGCGCTGGCACTGGGCGGTGATTCCGACCGACATCAAGGTCGAGACCTACCGCCTCAAGGTGCATGGCCACGTCAACAAGGAGATATCCCTCTCGCTGGCCGAGCTGATGGCGATGCCGCGGGTGGAGGTGGTGGCGGTCAACCAGTGCTCGGGCAATTCGCGCGGCTTCTTCGCGCCCCGCGTGGCCGGCGGCCAGTGGGCCAACGGCGCCATGGGCAATGCCCGCTGGACCGGGGTGCGCCTGAAGGACGTGCTGGACCGCGCCGGCGTCAAGCCCGGCGCCGTGCAGGTGCGCTTCAACGGCATGGACACCCCGGTGGTGCCGGAGGCGCCGGACCTGATGAAATCCCTCGCCATCGACCATGCCCGCGACGGCGAGGTGATTCTCGCCTTCGCCATGAACGGCGCGCAGCTGCCGCTGCTCAACGGCTTCCCGCTGCGGGCCGTGGTGCCCGGCTGGTACGGCACCTACTGGGTGAAGATGCTGAACGACCTCGAGGTTCTCGCCTCGCCCGACCAGAATTTCTGGATGAAGACCGCCTACACCATCCCCGACACGCCGCATGCCGACATGAAGCCCGGCCAGGCCGGGGTAAAGATGGTGCCGATCAACCGGATGGTGCCGCGTTCCTTCATCACCAACCTCGCCGACGGCGCGGCGGTGAAGGCGGGCGCGGCCACGCTGGTGCGTGGCATCGCCATGGGCGGCGATACCGGGGTCCGCGCCGTCGATGTGTCCATCGATGGCGGCAGGACCTGGGCGGCGGCGAAGCTCGGCGCCGATCACGGCAAATACTCGTTCCGCAAATGGCAGACCGATTTGACGCTGGCGGCCGGCGCCCGGACGGTGATGGTGCGCTGCACGAACAGCAATGGCGTGGTCCAGCCGGCGACACCGAACTGGAACCCCGCCGGGTTCATGCGCAATGTCATCGAAACCACGCATCTGCACGCGGCCTGAGGAGCATCTCGTCATGCAAAAGAACCGTGTGCCCCCCCTGTCCATTCCCGCGCTGCTCGTTGCCGCGTTCCTCGGCCCGCTCGCCGCGCCGCCGGCGATGGCGGCCGGGCTCGTGCTGAAATCGGTGAAGGTCGCGCTGCCCGAGGGCAACCTCACCTTTCCCGGCGGCAAGGCGGCCGACGCCATCAACGCCAACTGCGTCACCTGTCATTCGGCCGGCATGGTGCTGACCCAGCCGAACATGCCGAAGGCGGCGTGGGACATGGAGGTGCACAAGATGATCAACGCCTTCAGGGCGCCGATCGATCCGGCGGCGGTGCAGCCGATCATCGACTATCTGGCGGGGCTGAAGGCGCCGCAATAACGCCAAAGTCATCGTGCCACCATCGCGGCTTC
>JAGXAV010000474.1 GCA_018971455.1 Rhodospirillales bacterium | reverse complement strand
CGCGGAACGGCACCACGATGTCGGGCCGGCCCTCGGGGCTGGCATAGACCTTGCGCGAGCCGATGATCGGGCCGGTGGTGACGGCGGCGGGCTTGGTGTGAATGGTCATGCGCGTGTCCTCGGCTGCGGCAGACCGGCGAGGATACGGAGCGCTCGTTCCCGTCCCTCCGCCGGCATGAACCGGATCAGGTTCTCAGGGTCACCACGCCGCCCGCCCACGGGCCCGGTGGTATCTCAGCCCCCTGGCGGGGCACCCCTCGGATAGCGGAACACTGTGCCCGGCGCGCCCGGGTGTCAATCACGCCATTGCCCCGCCGCCTGGGCTTGGGCACTCTGGGCCCATGCATCGATGGCTGGCTCTCGTCCTCGGCGCGCTGCTGCTGGGCCCCGGGCCGGCCGCCGCGCGCATCACCCGGATCGAAATCACCCATGTCGCGCCGGCTTTCGGCGGGCGCAGCTTCGGCGCCGTCGGACCCTCTGAGCGGGTGACCGGCGAGGCCTATGGCGAGGTCGATCCGGCATCGCCCGCCAACGTCCTGATCCAGGACATCGCCCTCGCGCCGCGGAATGCGCGCGGCATGGTGGAATACCGCACCGATATCGACATCCTGCGCCCGGCCGACCCGGCGCGCGGCAACCGCGTGCTTTTCTTCAACATCCTCAATCGCGGCAACCATGGCGGCTTCGCCCTGTTCAACGCCGATGTGCAGGGTGCTGTGAACCGGCTGGAGGATGCCGGCGACGGCTGGCTGCAGCGCCAGGGCTACACCAGCATCTGGTTCGGCTGGCAGGGCGACGTCCTGCCCGGAGACGGGCGGATGCTGTTCCATGCCCCGGTGGCGCGGCATGCCGACGGCTCGCCGGTCACCGGCGTGGTGCGCAGCGAATTGCTCGCCGGGGCGCGGCCGGTCAGCACGCTCAACCTGTCGAGCGGGTGGTTCACCGGCATGACGCACGAATCCTACCCGCCGGTGAACCTGGACAACCGCGCCCGGCTCTCCGGCGGGTTCCGCCCGAGTCTGACCGTGCGCACCAGCGAGGCCGGCCCGCGCATCCCGATCGCCAGCGCCGCGTGGCGCTTCGGGCGCTGCACGGCCGATGGCGGGGTGATTCCCGATGCACAGCACATCTGCTACCCCGCCGGTTTCCGGCCCGGGCTGATCTACGAGCTGATCTACCGTGCCCGCGACCCCAAGGTGCTCGGCCTCGGCTTCGCCGCCGCGCGCGATCTCGGCGCCTTCCTGCGCGCCGCCGCGGCCGATGATGCCGGCACGCCCAACCCGGTGGCGCACGGCCCCGCCATCCGCACCCTGCTGATGGGCACCTCGCAGAGCGGACGGATGGTGCGCACGCTGATCCATCTCGGCTTCAACCGCAGCGAGGACGGCCGGCGGGTGTTCGACGGCGCGCTGCCGCACATCGCCGCCGGCCGGCTGCCGCTCAACGTGCGTTTCGGCCAGCCCGGCCGTGCCTGGGGCCAGCAGATCGACCACCTCTACCCCGGCTACGAGTTCCCCTTCGCCTATGCCACGCAGACCGACCCGATCACCGGGCACACCGGCGGCATTCTCGATCGCTGCCGCGTCAGCGACACCTGCCCGCGCATCATCCATGCCGCGACCGCGCTGGAGCTCTGGGCGGGCCGCGCCTCGCTCGACCTCACCGATCCGCTCGGCCGCCGCGACGCCGCGGAGCCGGCGAACGTGCGCAGCTACATCATGGCGAGCACCCAGCACGGGCCGGCCGCCTTCCCCCTGCCGCGGCGCCATCCGTTCGGCGATTGCGAGCAGCAGCCCAACCCGAACCGGCGCAAATGGACCATGCGCGCCCTGCTCAGCGACCTGACCGAATGGGTCCGCGACGGGCGCGCGCCGCCGGCGAGCCGGGTGCCGCGCATCGCCGACGGCACGCTGGTGCGCGCCGACGCCGTGCGCTTTCCCGAGATTCCGGCAAACGATTATGGCGGCATCGCCCGTCCCGCGGTCCGCTACCTCGCCGCCACCAACCCGCTCGGCGTGCTGGATTTCGGCCAGGGATTCCGCGCCGTCGACACCAGCGGCGTCATCACCGTCGAGCCGCCGCGGATCGGCCGCGCCCGCTACGCCATCATGGTGCCGCAGGTGGATGCCGACGGCATCGATATCGGCGGCATCCGCGACCTTTATCTGCGCGTGCCGGTGGGCACCTATACGGGCTGGAACAATTTTCGCGCCGGCATGTTCGGCGGCGGGTTCTGCGGCCTCTCGGGCAGCTTCATCCCGTTCGCCCCCACCCGCGCCGCCCGCGAGGCGATCGGCGATCCGCGCCTGTCGCTGGCCGAGCGCTACCCGACGCCGGAGGCCTATGTCGGCGACATCCGCCGTGCCGCCGCCGCCCTGGTGGCCGAGCGGTTCCTGCTGCCGGAGGACGCCGATCGCCTGGTTGGCGAGGCCGAGGCGCACGGCTTGCGCGCCGGTCCCTGACCGGCGCCGCTCAGCTCAGTGCGCCGTCGGCGGCGGCGATGTCGTCCCGCCGCGCCGCGCAGACGCCGAGCAGGATCAGCACGCCGG
>JAGXAV010000473.1 GCA_018971455.1 Rhodospirillales bacterium | reverse complement strand
TCGCCGCCCGCGTGCCGGCCGGCTGCGTGGCGATCGTGACCAGCGAGCCCTATCTCGGCTGGGCGCGCGTCGCCGCGCTGTTCCATCCGCCGCCGCCGGCGCGGCCGGGCCGCCACCCTTCGGCGGTGATCGATGCCCGGGCTGCGATCGATCCCACGGCCGAGATCGGGCCGCTGGCCGTCATCGGGGCGGGCGCGGAGATCGGGCCGCGCTGCCGCGTCGGCGCGGGGGCGGTGATCGGCGAGGGTGTGGTGCTGGGCGCGGATTGCCGTATCGGCGCGCGGGCCAGCATCAGCCATGCCCTGCTGGGCGCGCGGGTGCAAATCTATCCCGGCGCCTGCATCGGCCAGGACGGGTTCGGCTTCGCCACCACCAGCACCGGCTTCGTCGGCGTGCCGCAGCTTGGGCGGGTCGTCCTCGAGGACGATGTCGAGATCGGCGCCAACACCACGATCGACCGCGGCTCGGCGCAGGACACGGTGATCGGCGCCGGCTCGCGCCTCGACAATCTGGTTCAGATCGGGCACAACGTTCGGCTCGGACGGTGCTGCGTGGTGGTCTCCCAGGCCGGGATTTCAGGCTCCACCGTGCTGGGCGATTTTGTCATGGTCGGCGGCCAGGCGGGCCTCACCGGCCATTTGCGCATCGGCCGGCAGGCGCGCATCGGCGCGCAGGCCGGCGTGATGGCGGATGTGCCCGAACGGGCCGACGTGGTGGGCAGCCCCGCCGCACCGGTGCGTGAATTCTTCCGCCAGGTGGCGGTGTTGAGGAAACTGGCCGGGCGCGACAAGCCGAAGCCCCCGTCCCCCAAGGCAAGTTCGGACTGACCCGACATGGATGCGACCCAACCTTCCGAGAGCCGTGACACCATCGACATCGCCCGCATCATGCAGGCGATCCCGCACCGCTATCCGTTCCTTCTGATCGATCGGGTGGTGGAGCTGGTGGCCGACCAGTCGGCCGTCGGGATCAAGAATGTCTCGGTGAACGAGAATTTCTTCCAGGGCCATTTCCCCGGCCATCCGGTGATGCCGGGCGTGCTGATCATCGAGAGCATGGCGCAGACGGCCGCCGTGCTCGTGGTCGAGACGCTGGGGCCGGAGGCGGCGGGCAAGGTCGTGTATTTCATGTCGGTCGAAGGGGCGAAGTTCCGCCGCCCGGTGGTGCCGGGCGACCAGTTGCGCATTCACGTCACCAAGGAGCGCAACCGCGGCAATGTGTGGAAATTCCACGCCGTCGCCCGCGTCGATGGCGTGGCCTGCGCCGAGGCGACCTATGCCGCCATGATCATGGCGCAGGCCGCCGGGCCGGCATGAGCCGCCGTCCCGGCCGGCGGCTGAAGGACGGATTGGCTTGACGGACAGATTGGAAGGCAAGGCCGCGCAGTGAGCTCCATCCATCCCAGCGCGATCGTGGCGAGCGGCGCCATGATCGGCGAAGGCGCGCGCATCGGGCCGTGGTGCCAGATCGGCCCCGACTGCATCATCGAGGCCGGCGCCCATCTGATCAGCCATGTGGTCGTTGACGGCCATACGCGCATCGGCGAGCAGGCCGTGCTCTACCCGTTCTGCACCGTCGGCATGGCGCCGCAGGACCTCAAATACCGGAACGAGCCGACGCGCACCGAAATCGGCGCGCGCACCCAGATTCGCGAGCACGCCACCATCCACCGCGGCACCGTCACCGGCAGCGGCATCACCCGCGTCGGCGCCGATTGCCTGCTGATGGCGGTGGTGCATGTCGCGCATGATTGCGCGCTGGGCAACGGCGTGGTGGTGGCCAACAACGTCGTCATGGGCGGGCACGTCACCATCGGCGACAATGCCGTGATCGGCGGGGCGGCGGCGATCCACCAGTTCGTCCGCATCGGGCGCGCGGCGATGATCGGCGGGGTTTCGGGCGTCGAGGCGGATGTCATTCCGTTCGGCAGCGTCATCGGCAATCGCGCGCGGCTGGCCGGGCTCAACATCATCGGCCTGCGCCGGCGCGGCTTCGAGCGGGCGCAGATCCAGGCGCTGCGGGCCGCCTTCCGTATGATCTTCAAGGGCTCGGGCGTGTTCGCCCAGCGCGTCGCCCGCGCCCGCGCCCAGTTCGGCGCCGAGCCGCTGGTCGGCGAGATCCTCGCCTTCATCGACCAGCCGAGCCGCCGCGGCCTGATCCGCAGCGCTGTGCTTTCCGATGACGATGACGAAGGCTGAGCCGCGGCGCCGGGCATGAGCGGGACCGCCGACCGCCCGGCGCTCGGCATTCTCGCCGGGGGCGGGGCGTTGCCGGGGCGCGTCGCCGCCGCGGCGCGCGCGGCCGGGCGGCCGGTCTTCTTGGTCGGGCTCGAAGGCCATGCCGACGCCGCGGTGCTGGCGCCCTTTCCGCACGAAATCCTGCGCATCGGCGCCGCCGGACGGATCCTCGAGGCGCTGCGCCGGCAACACGTGAAGGACCTCGTGATGGTCGGCCCGGTACGCCGCCCGGCCATTCTCTCCCTGCGGCCGGATGGCGAGGGGGCGCGCATCCTTGCCCGCATCGGCCGCGCCGCCTTCGCCGGCGATGACGGC
>JAGXAV010000472.1 GCA_018971455.1 Rhodospirillales bacterium | reverse complement strand
CACATGGCCGCGCGCAGCCGGGTTGCTCTACGACGCCATCATCGATGCCGAATCCGCAACGCCCGGGAGCGCGGCATGAAGATCGCCATCGTGCATGAGTGGCTGCAATCCTACGCCGGCGCCGAGCGGGTGCTCGAGCAGATCATCGTCTGCTATCCGCAGGCCGATCTGTTCGCGGTGGTGGATTTTCTGCCCCCCGGCCAGCGCGGCTTCCTCGGCGGACGGCAGGTCACCACCTCGTTCATCCAGCGCCTGCCGTTTGCCGCGCGGCATTTTCGCGCCTATCTGGGCTTGATGCCGCTGGCCGTCGAGCAATTCGATCTCTCGGGCTATGACCTGGTGATTTCGAGCAGCCACGCGGTGGCCAAGGGCGTGCTGACCGGGCCGGACACGCTGCATGTCAGCTACGTGCATTCGCCGATGCGCTATGCGTGGGATCTGCAGCACCAGTACCTGCGCCAGAGCGGGCTCGAGCGCGGCGTGAAGGCCGCCTATGTGCGCTGGCAGCTCTCGCGGTTGCGGCAATGGGATGCGCGGACGGCCAATGGCGTGGACGTGTTCATCGCCAATTCCGCCTATGTCGCCCGGCGCATCCGCAAATGCTACCGGCGCAGCGCCGAGGTGATCGCGCCGCCGGTGGATGTGGCGTCGTTCCAGCCGGGCGGCGAGAGCGGCGAGGCCTATCTGGTGGCGTCGCGGCTGGTGCCCTACAAGCGCGTTGATCTGGTGGTGGCGGCGTTCGCCGAGATGCCGCAGCGCCGCCTCGTCGTGGTGGGCGACGGGCCGGAGCGGGCGGCGGTGGAACGGGCGGCGCGGGGGGCGGCGAATATCGTCTTTCGTGGCGCGGTCGGGCATGACGAACTGGTCGGGCTGATGCAGACGGCGCGCGGCTTCGTGTTTGCGGCGGAGGAGGATTTCGGCATCATGCTGGTGGAGGCGCAGGCCTGCGGAACGCCGGTGATCGCCTTTGGCAGCGGCGGCGCGCGCGACATCGTGGCCGATGGCACGGGACTCTTCTTCGAATCGCAAAGCAAGGCGGCGATCATCGACGCGGTGGAGCGGTTCGAACGGCAAACCTTCTCCCGCGCCGCCTGCCGCGCGAATGCCGAGCGCTTCGGCCCCGAGGTTTTTCGGGCCCGCCTGACCGGCCTGGTGGAAGAATCCTGGGCGCGGCGCAATGACTGAGCCGATGATCTCGCTGGTGGTGGCGACGCGCGGACGCGTCGATGAGCTCGGCGTTCTGCTCGCCTCGTTGCGGATGCAGCAATACCGGCGGCTGGAAATCATCGTGGTGGACCAGAACGCCGATGACCGGCTGCTTGGCGTATTGGAGGCGGCGGCCGATCTGCCGATCCGCCATGTGCGCGCGGCGGCGCGCGGCCTGTCCTACGCGCGCAATATCGGCATTGGGTGCTGCGGCGGGGATATCGTGGGCTTCCCCGATGACGATTGCTACTATCCCGATGGCGTGCTCGCCGCCGTTGCCGCGGCGTTTGCGGCCGCGCCGGAGCTGGCGCTGCTCAGCGGCGCCGCCCATTCCCCCAACGGGCGGCTCGGGTCCGGGCGGTGGTCCGCCACCGGCGGGCCGATCACCCGGGCCAATGTGTTCACCACGGTGATCAGCTTCAACCTGTTCCTGCGGGCCGACCTGCTGCGATCGCTCGGCGGCTTCGACGAGCGGCTCGGCATCGGCGCCAAGTTCGGGTCCTGCGAGGAGACGGAGTTGGTGATCCGTGCCATCGCCGCCGGGGCGACGACGCGATACCAGCCGCAGCTGCTGGTGATCCATCCCGACAAGCGATTGTCGCCGATCGCGGTCGAGCGCGCCTTCGCCTACGGCACCGGGCTCGGCTACGTGCTGCGCCGGCATCGCTGCGGCTGGGTGGCGACGGCGACCTATCTCATCCGGCCATTCGGCGGCATGGTTGTCTATGCGCTGCGCGCGAACCGGCTGGCGACGACCTATTACTGGCGCACGCTGCGCGGGCGGATCTTCGGCTACCTCACCGCCGACGCCTGATGCGCGCCTGCACGTAGGCGCGCTCCTCCGCGGTGAGGGCGACCAGCCAGACGACGGCGCCGAACACCGCCAGGCACCCGGCAAGCACGACGGCCTGCGGCGCGAGGGCGCGGGCGGCGAGCATCG
This sequence comes from Rhodospirillales bacterium, assembly GCA_018971455.1. Classification (GTDB taxonomy): domain Bacteria; phylum Pseudomonadota; class Alphaproteobacteria; order Acetobacterales; family Acetobacteraceae; genus REEB85. Next base: position 407 of record JAGXAV010000472.1, on the reverse strand, counting down.
TCAGCACCGCAAACAGGGCCACGACGAGCGGCGGCAGCAGGCGCAGCATTTCGGCCGAGAGCGGACGGTAGCTGTGCCAGGCGATCAGCAGCCGCGCGGCATAGGTGGCGATCACGCGCCCGGCCCAGGCCAGGGCGGCGCCGGCGATGCCGAAGCCGTGGATCAGCGCGAAGAGCGCGGGCACGTAGAGCAGCAGGGAGGCGACCGCGAGCTTGGCGTTGAGGTCCGGCCGGCCGATGCCGTCGAGCAGGCCGGCAGGCACCGTGTCCGCGCACATGAACAGCACGCCGGCGCCGAGCAGGCGCAGCACGCCGCTCGCCTGGGCCGCGAAGGACGCGCCGAGCCAGAGGCGAAGAAGCGGCTCGGCAAACCCGATGACCACGAGCGTTGGCGCCAGCAGGCCGACG
>JAGXAV010000471.1 GCA_018971455.1 Rhodospirillales bacterium | reverse complement strand
GGGATCGACCGCCGCCGCGCCGCCGGCAAGCTCGCCAATCTCGCCGCCGCGCTCGCCGCGGCACCGCTCGCCGGCACCACCGGCATCGGCCACACGCGCTGGGCCACCCACGGCGCGCCCACCGAGGGCAACGCCCACCCGCACGGCACGCCGCGCGTCGCCATCGTCCATAACGGCATCATCGAGAACCATGCCGAGCTGCGCGCCGAGCTGGAGGCCGCGGGCCAGGTCTTCACCACCGAGACAGATACCGAGACGGTCGCCCAGCTCGTCGATCTCCACCTCCAGCGCGGCCTGGCGCCCGCCGCCGCCGCCGCCGCCGCCTTCGCCCGCCTGCACGGCGCCTATGCGCTCGCCATGGTCTTCGCCGGCCACCCCGAGCTGATGATCGGCGCCCGCCACGGCGCCCCGCTCGCCGTCGGCTTCGGCGAGAACGAGATGTTCCTCGGCTCGGACGCGCTGGCACTCGCCCCGCTCACCCGCCGCATCGCCTATCTCGAGGATGGCGACCACGTGGTGGTGGAGCGCGCCGGCGCCCGCTTCTTCGACGCCGCCGGCGCCGAGATCACCCGCGAGGTGAAGCTGACCGCGCTCTCCGGGGCCGCGGTGGGCAAGGGCAATTTCCGCCACTTCATGGACAAGGAACTGCACGAGCACCCCGCCGTGCTGGGCGACACGCTGCACCGCATGGTCGATCCCGCCACCCGCGCCGTGGCCCTGCCGCCGCTTCCCTTCGACCCCGCGAAACTCGCCCGCGTCAGCCTGACCGCCTGCGGCGGCGCCTATTACGCGGCCCTGGCCGGCCGCCACTGGATCGAGGAGATCGCCCGCCTGCCGGCCGATGTCGATGTGGCCAGCGAGTTCCGCTACCGCGCCCCCCCGCTCGGCGCCGACACGCTCGGCCTGCTGGTCTCCCAGTCCGGCGAGACGGCCGACACGCTGGCGGCGCTGAAATACATCCGCGCGCAGGGCAGCCCCGTGCTCTCCATCGTCAACGTGCCGGAGAGCACCATGGCCCGCGAGAGCGACGCCGTGCTGCTCACCGTCGCCGGGCCGGAGATCGCCGTCGCCTCGACGAAGGCCTTCACCGCCCAGCTCACCGTGTTGGCCTGCCTCGCCCTCGCCTTCGCCCGCGCCCGCGGCGCCATCGACGCAGCCCGCGAGGCGGCGATGACGGACGCGCTGCTCCAGGTGCCCGCCGCCGCCGCCGCGGTGCTGGACGCGATCGCGCCCATCCGCCGCCTCGCCGCCCGCATCGCCGAGGCGCGCGACGTGCTCTATCTCGGCCGCGGCGCCTGCTACCCGATCGCGCTCGAAGGGGCGCTGAAGCTGAAGGAGATCTGCTACATTCACGCCGAGGCGTACGCCGCCGGCGAGATGAAGCACGGCCCGATCGCGCTGATCGACCGCGACATGCCGGTGATCGCCATCGCGCCCAGCGGCCCGCTCTTCGACAAGACGGCGAGCAACCTGCAGGAGGCCGCCGCCCGCGGCGGCCAGGTGATCGTTCTGAGCGACGCCGAGGGCGCCGCCCGCCTCGCCCATATCGCCGCCGAGACCATCATCCTGCCCCGCGTCGATCCCTTCGTCGCCCCGATCCTCTACGCCATCCCGGTGCAGCTCCTGGCCTACCACGTCGCCGTGCTGAAAGGCACCGACGTGGACCAGCCCCGCAACCTGGCGAAGTCGGTCACCGTCGAGTAGGCCGGGACTCGCCCGGGGCTCAGCCCATCAGGGTGCGGCCCAGGAAGGCCAGCGTGCGCTCCTGCGCGAGCCTGGCATCCGGCGCGCTGAAGCTGCCCCGCTCGTCGCAGCCGAAGCCGTGCTGGGCGCCGGGATAGACGAAAATCTCCACCGCCGGCTGGGCGGCGCGGATCAATTCCACATCGCTCAGCGGAATGCCGCTGTCCTTCTCGCCGAAATGCAGCTGCACCGGGCAATGCGGCGCCTCCGTCCGGGTGCCGGCGATGCCGCCGCCATACCAGCCGCAGGCCGCCTGGAAGTGGCGCGTGCGCGTCGCCCCCCACCAGGCGATGGTGCCGCCCCAGCAATAGCCGACGATGCCCAGCTTTGCCCGCCCGCCCAGCGCCAGCGCCGCGGCGTCGATATCCAGCATCACCGCGGCGTCGGAGACCTTGGCCCGCAGATCGCGCCCGCGCGCCACGTCATCGGCGGTGTAGCCCAGTTCCACGCCGCGCTCCGCCCGGTCGAACAGCGCCGGCGCCACCACGGCATAGCCAGCCGCGGCGAAGCGCGCGCAGACATTGCGCATATGCCCGTTCACGCCGAAGATTTCCTGCACCACCACCAGGCCCGGCGTCTTTCCCGGGTCGGCGCCCTCCGGCCCGTCCCGCCAGGCCTTCAGCCTGTGCCCGTCGGCGGCGGTCAAATCGATGAAGCTGTCCATGGCGGTTCCCCTCTGTATGCTGACGACACTGTGAGAGGAGAGGAGGGCGGGATGGCCGAAATCGTCAACCTGCGCCGCGTGCGCCGCCAGCTGGCGCGCGCCGAGGCGGCGAAGGACGCCGCCGCCAACCGCGCCCGCCACGGCCGCACGGCCG
>JAGXAV010000470.1 GCA_018971455.1 Rhodospirillales bacterium | reverse complement strand
CGGCGCGTGCGCATGGCCATGCCCGTGCCGATGGCCCCCACGGTCGCCGTGGCGGTGCGCATGGTCGTGGTCATGGTCGTGGCCGTGGTCATGGCTGTGGTCGGGGGCCTGGCGTGGGACGTGGCCCGCAGGGTCTGGCATGGGGCGGCTCCGGCGCGGCGATGCGGCATGTCATCGCACCGCGCCGGCCGCGCTGGCAAGCCGGTCAGAGCGGCGGCGGGGTCGGCCAGCCGGACCAGGTCATGGCATCGGGCGCGCGCTCCCGGTCCATGTGGTCCTCCACCGCGCGCACGCCGGGCACGTCCCGCGCGGCGACGATCATCGCCTGGCGGATTTGCGGCGCCCGCACCAGGCCCCACAGATGCACCACCCCGTCCTCGACCATGACATCGCCATCGGCCGGGTGCCGGGCCCAGCCCTGGTGGCGCAGTTCGGCGAGGACGTTCTCGCGGATCACCTGGTCATCGACGCTCACCCGCGAGGGGCCGGCCGCGCGGCTGGCCAGGCCGCGCAGCAGATCGGCCCGGCTGACGATGCCGAGCAGCCCGCCCGAGGCATCGAGCACGGGCACGCGCTTGATCTGCCGCCAATCCATCAGCTCGGCCAGTTCGGCGAGCGGGGTGTCGGCGCTGACGGTGACCACCGGCTGGGTCATGACGTCGCGCGCCAGGTGGCCGTGGCTGCGGATGTATTCCGTGGCGAGCGCCTCGCGGGTCATCAGCAGTTCCAGCCAGCGCGGCCCCCGCGGCTCGGTGCCGGTCTCGACGCGGCGCAGCAGATCACCCTCGCTGATCATGCCGACCACCCGGCCGGCCTCGACCACCGGCAGCGCGCTGACGCGGCGATCGAGCATGGTCTGCGCCACCTGGGCCACCGGGGTGTCGGGCGCCACGGTCAGGACGTTGCGGGTCATGATATCGGCGGCATTCATCGCACCTCTCCTGCGTCTGGTTTGGCAGCGGGACGGCGGAACCATAGAGCGGGCCGGCGCCCGCCCGCATGATCTGGGTCAAGCCTCGATGATCGCAGGATCATTGTCCAGCCGTGTCGAAAATGCGTAGACTGGAAGGGAACAGCCTTTCATGTGTGTTTTTGTGACAGGAGTGTCTCATGGGCATGATGGTCTTACGGCCGGCATTGGTCGGGCGCATCAATCAGGCTTTCTCCGCCCGTCAGATCGCCGCCACGGCGGCGCGCCTCGCACGGCTCCCCGCGCAGGCCGATGTGTTCGACCTGGTCGGCGAGCTTGGCCTGTTCGAGCTGGCCGAGGGCACGACGGTGGCGGCCTACCGGGCCAGCCTGCCGATCCCCGCGCTGAACCAGGCGATCCTCACCCTGGCCTTCCGCCAGGCCGTGCGCGACGTCACGCCGCTCAACTTCGCCATTGTCTCCGGCCATGGCGAGGCGGTGCATGTCAGCACCTCGGAGAAGCTGATCTCGGTGGTGCTGGTGCGCGTCGACAAAGCGCGGCGGCGCTGATTTCCGCTCTTCTGCGCGCGCCATGATGCGGCCATGATGCAGCGCGGCATCGCCCGCGGTGCCGCCCGAATCGTGAGGAGCCGTCCGTGCCCACGAGCAGCCTGTCCCAGACCCGCCCCCCGGCGCCCGGCGAGACCGAGCCCGAGCTGCGCCGTGTCAGCCTGCTTTTCGCCGACATCGCCGGGTCGACGGCCCTGGTGCAGAACCTCGATGCCGAGGACGCGGCCGGGCTGATCGACCCGGCGTTGCAGGCGATGATCGAGGCCGCCGAGCGGTTCGACGGCGTGGTGAGCGGCCGCGGCGACGGCATCATGGCGATTTTCGGCGCCGCCTCCGGCTTCGAGGACCATGGCGTGCGGGCCTGCCTCGCCGCGCTGGCGATGCGCGAGACGCTGGCGCGCCAGTCGGCGGGGGGCGAGGGGCCGGTGCGGGTTCGCGTCGGCATCCATGCCGGCGAGGTGGTGTTCCGGCCGATCCGCATCGGCGGCATGTGGTCGCAGGATGCGGTCGGCATCGCCGTGCACATCGCGGCCCGGCTGGAGCAGACGGCCGAACCGGGCGAGATCTGCATCAGCGAGGCGGTCTGGCCGATGGTGCGCGGCTTTGTCACCGCCGAGCCGCTCGCCCCGGTGCAGGTGCGCGGGGTCGATGCGCCGGTCGCGCGGCTGGCGCTGCGCGGCGCCGCGGTGGCGGGCAATCGCTGGGCGGTGCGCGCGGCGCGGGGCCTCGCGCGCTTCGTCGATCGCGATGCCGAGCGCGGCCAGCTCGGCGCGGCGCTGGGCCGGCGCGGCCTGGCGCTGGTCCAGATCATCGGTGGCGCGGGCCTGGGCAAATCGCGCCTGCTGCACGAATTCATGCAGCTTCCGGCCGTTCAGGCCTGCCAGGTGATCTACCTCGCCGGCGACATGCATCGCAGCTTCATCGCCTTCCATCCGGTGGCGAGCTGGTTGCGGGTCGCGCTTGGCATCGGCGCCGAGGACCCCGCCGCCGTCATCCGCGACAAGCTGGTGGCGGGGCTGGCGGGGCTGGGTGACCGGCACGGGATCGACGCCGAACTGCTCGCCCGGATTCTCGAACTCGGGCCG
>JAGXAV010000469.1 GCA_018971455.1 Rhodospirillales bacterium | reverse complement strand
ATCGTCGCCGCCGCCGATGGCGCGCTCGCGCTGCGGCCGGTGGAGTGAGCGGGGCGATGTCGGACACCGTGGCGACCCGGACCCCGCTTGCCGCCGCCATGACGGCGGCCGCCGCCGAGGTGGAGGCGGCGCTCGACGTGCTGCTGCCGTTGCCCGAGGGGGCGGAGGCGCGGCTGGTGGAGGCGATGCGCTACGCCACGCTGGGTGGCGGCAAGCGGCTGCGCGCCTTCCTGGTGATGCAGGGGGCGGCGCTGTTCAGCGTCGACCGGCGCTGCGCCGCGCGGGTTGCGGCCTCGGTCGAGATGCTGCACGCCTACTCGCTGGTGCATGACGATCTGCCGGCGATGGATGATGACGATCTGCGCCGCGGCAAACCCTCGACCCACAAGGCCTTCGACGAGGCGACGGCCATTCTCGCCGGCGATGCCCTGCAGACCCGCGCCTTCGAGGTGCTGGCCGAGGCCGACACCCATTCCAACCCGGATGCGCGCTGCGAGCTGGTGGCGGCCCTGGCCCATGCCTCGGGGCCGCAGGGCATGGTGGGCGGGCAGATGATCGACATCATGGCGCCGGTGCTGCTGGCGGCCGGGCAGGCGCTGAACGCCGAGCAGGTGGGCCGGCTCCAGGCACTGAAAACCGGCCGGCTGATCCAATATAGTGCGGAGGCCGGAGCGATTCTCGGCCGCGCGGCGCCGGTGCAGCGGCAATTGCTGGCAGCCTATGGGCGCGATATCGGGACGGCGTTCCAGATCGCCGACGATCTGCTCGATGTCGAGGGGTCCGCCGCCGAGATCGGCAAGGCGACCGGCAAGGATGCGGCCGCCGGCAAGGCGACGCTGGTGGGCGTGCTCGGGCTGGAGCGCGCGCGCGCCCAGGCCGACATGCTGGCCGCCCAGGCGGCGCGGCATCTGGAGAGTTTCGGGCCGGCTGCCGACCGGCTGCGCGAACTGGCGAGCTTTGTGGTATCCCGGCGGAGTTGACGCCCATGGTGACGAAATGAACGCTCCCATCCTGCCGGCCCAGGCGACGCGGCCGGCCACGCCGCTGCTCGACCGGGTGCATGTGCCGGCCGATCTGCGCAATTTTTCCGCCGAGCAGCTGCGCCAGCTGGCCGATGAGCTGCGCGCGGAGACCATCGACGCGGTGTCCACCACCGGCGGGCATCTCGGCGCGTCGCTCGGCGTGGTGGAGCTGACGGTGGCCATCCACGCCATCTTCGACACGCCGCAGGACCGGCTGATCTGGGATGTCGGCCATCAATGCTACCCGCACAAGATCCTGACCGGCCGGCGCGAGCGCATCCGCACGCTGCGCCAGGGGGGCGGCCTGTCCGGCTTCACCCGCCGCGCCGAGAGCGAGTACGACCCGTTCGGCGCCGCCCATAGCTCGACCTCGATCTCCGCCGGGCTCGGCATGGCGGTGGCCCGCGACCTCAAGCAGGCGCGCGGCATCAAGGATGACCGCCAGGTGGTGGCCGTGATCGGCGACGGCGCGATGAGTGCCGGGATGGCCTACGAGGCGATGAACAATGCCGGCGCGCTGCATTCGCGCCTCGTCGTCGTGCTCAACGACAACGACATGTCGATCGCCCCGCCGGTCGGCGCGATGAGCGCCTATCTGTCGCGGCTGCTGTCGTCGCACAGCTTCCTCAGCCTGCGCGACCTCGCGGCGCGCATGGCCAAGCGCTTCCCCAAGGGGATCGAGCGGACGGCGCGGCGGGCGGAGGAATTCGCCCGCGGCATGCTGACCGGCGGCACGCTGTTCGAGGAGCTGGGCTTCTACTATGTCGGCCCGATCGACGGGCACAATCTCGACCACCTGCTGCCGGTGCTGCGCAACGTGCGCGACGCCGAGGAGCATGGGCCGATCCTGCTGCACGTCATCACCCAGAAGGGGCGCGGCTATGCCCCGGCCGAGGCGAGTGCGGACAAGCTGCACGCGGTCAGCCGCTTCAACGTCATCACCGGCGAGCAGGCCAAGGCGCCACCGGGGCCGCCGACCTATACGCGCGTCTTCGCCGACGCGCTGATCGCCGAGGCGACGCGCGATCCGGCGATCGTCGCCGTCACCGCCGCGATGCCGTCGGGCACCGGGCTCGACCGTTTCGCCAAGGCGTTTCCCACGCGCTGCTTCGATGTCGGGATCGCCGAGCAGCATGCGGTGACCTTCGCCGCGGGCCTCGCGACCGAGGGGATCAAGCCGTTCTGCGCCATCTACAGCACCTTCCTGCAGCGCGCCTATGACCAGGTGGTGCATGACGTGGCGATCCAGTCGCTGCCGGTGCGCTTCGCCATCGACCGCGCCGGGCTGGTGGGCAATGACGGGGCCACCCATGCCGGCAGCTTCGACCTCGCCTATCTCGGCTGCCTGCCGGGCATGGTGGTGATGGCGCCGGCCGACGAGGCCGAGCTGATGCACATGATCGCGACCTCGGCCGCCATCGACGATGCGCCGAGCGCGGTGCGCTTCCCGCGCGGCGAGGGCACCGGCGTGGCGCTGCCCGAATCGGGAGAAATCCTTCCGCTCGGCCGTGGCCGCGTGCTGCGCCAGGGTGGCAAGATCGCCATC
>JAGXAV010000468.1 GCA_018971455.1 Rhodospirillales bacterium | reverse complement strand
GCCGGCACCACCACGCCCAGCGAGGCAAGCTCGTGCGCGCCGTGCCGCGCCACCGCGCCGGCCAGGGCGGCGAGCGCCTCCGGCGGTTGCGCGACATGCACGATGCCCTGCGCCACGACCAGCCGGGCGCCCAGCGTCGTCGCCGCCCAGTCCAGCCAGGGCTGCCAGCTTGCCGCCTGGCGCCGAACCAGCGCCTCCGGCTCGCCGGCGCGGTAGCACAGAAGATCGCTCTCGCCGTAGCGCGCGAGTTCCAGGATGACCGGCTCGGGATCGGGCGCGATGCGCTCCTGCGCGGTACCGGCGAGCCGGGTCAGCGGCAGGGCGGCAAACGAGGTCTCGCCGCCCTTGGCCCCGCCGCCGGCCGCCTGCCACTCGGCGGCCACCGCCTCGGCCAACGCTCGCCCCGGCAGCTCGAGCCGCGCCCCGCCGGGCAGGCGCATCGGCTTGCCGTCCAGCTCCACCTGCCAGCCGCCCTCGGCGGGCGCGGTGGTCGCTTGGTCCCAGAAGCGCTTCACGGCCGCGCCTCGAGGGCGCGCACCGCGGCAAGCGGTGCGGCGCATGGGTCGCCACGCTGCGCGGCGACGTTGGATTCGAGCGATTTCAGCGACGGCGCCTTGCCCGCGAGCAGACCGCCGAGCACGCCGGTGATCTCCTTGCGCGCCGCCGGCCCGCCAAGCCCGGGGCCGCCCAGCGCCGTTCGCGGATTGCGAAAACCGCCATCGACGCGCACCGGCACCGGCACGTCAATGCCGCCGGCGCGCAGAGACGGCGCTAGCCGAAGGGCGAGCGTCTAGGCTCGCAGATCAAGCCCGCCGCCGATCGGCGTCAGCAGCCGCGCGCTGTCCAGCATGCCGCTGTCGATCGTCATCTCGCCGCCCCGCGCCGTGCCGGTCACGGCGGCACAGCGCAGAGCGGTGCGGCCGTTGCCGCCGATGCCGGCGATGTTGGCGAGCCGCATGACGCTGCCCAGCGCGGCATCGAGCACGGCATTGTCGACGTCGCCCCCACTCAGCGCCGCGCCCAGCCGCCCGTTCAGGCTCGCCGCCATGGCATGCAGCGAGCCCCCGGCGGCGTGCAGATCGGCGGCCATTTCCAGCCTTCCGGTCGCCGCGTTGGGGTGCCCGAAGGCGGCGAGCAGCGGCTTGATGTCGATCTGCGGCGCATGCAGCTGCAACGCCACCGGCGGCACTTTATGGCCGGCATCCAGATCGAGTTTGAGGTCGAGCCGCCCGCCCGGCACGTCGGCGGCGAAGGGCGCCAGCACGAGATGGCCGTCGCGCAGCACCAGATGGCCGGCCAGGTTGCGATACGAGGTCGCCCCCGCCTTCAGGTCGATGACGCCAGCCTGCACATCGGCATCGATCAGCCGCAACGCCGCCAGCGGCAGCGGCGTATCGGGAATCACCGTGCGGCTGGCCGGCCGCACCGGCGGCGGGCGGGTCACATCGGGCGTTCCGCCGGCCTGACTCTCGCCCCCGTTGCCGCCCGGCGGCGGCGCCAGCACGGCCATCAGCGCGTCGAGATCGATCCGGTTGGAATGCAGCGCCGCGGTCACCAGCGGGCGCGGGCCCGGGCGCAGAGCCGCATCGCCCGCCAGATCGCCCTGCGGCACGCTCAGCACGATGCCCTTGAGGGCCACGCCGCCGGCCTTGGGATCGGGCGGGTCCACCACCCGGGCGCTGAAGGCGAAGCTGTGCAGCGCCGGCAGCGCCACCCCGGCGAGCGGCGACAGCGCGGCGAGATCGGGCAGCCGCGCCCCCACGGCGATGTCCATGCCGGTCAGCGTCGCCGGGTGCTGGATGGCGCCGCGCACGGCCAGGGTTCCGCCCGCGATCTCACCGGTGATGTCGATGCCGAAGGCGCCGGTGGCCGTGGTGCCGCCGGCATTCGGCAGGAACAGCGCGGGCGCGCCGATGGTGGCGTTCAGCCGCAGCTTGGTGCCGGTATAGGCCCCCTCGGCGGTGATCACCACCGGCTCGGCCAGTCCCGGCATGTCGATGCGCGCGCCGTCCAGCGTGAAGCCGGGCGAGATGGCGTCGAGATTGGTCAGCCCCGCCTGCAGGGTGACATTCGACACATCCGGAATGACGCCGCCCCGATCAAGCACGCGCGCGGTGAAGGTCAGGGCGTGGAGTGGCGGCAGCGCGACCGGCGAGAGCCAGCCCAGCGCGCCGAGATCGGGCACCGCGCCGTCGAGGCGCAGCGAATAGCCGCGCCCGGCCAGCGGCTCGGTGATCGATCCGACGACGGTGAGCTTGGCGCCCGACAGGTCGAATGTGGCGAAGAGCGGCCAGGGCGCCCGCGCCCGCGGGTCGAGCAGGCGGGCGAGCGAGCCGGTCTGCGCGGCCAGTACCACATCGTGCGGGCCGAGCCGGAAATCGGCGCCGATCGCCATCGGCGCTTCCGCGGTCTCGGCAGTGAGCGACACGCGCCGCACATCCACCGCGACCGTGCGGCCGGTCTGCCCGTCATGCCAGATGATGTGGCCGTCGCGCACATGCAGCGTGTGCAGCGTCAGGCGCAGCGCCGATTCGGCGGGCGCCGCCGGCGGCCGCGCGGGCGCGCCGGCCGATGAGG
>JAGXAV010000467.1 GCA_018971455.1 Rhodospirillales bacterium | reverse complement strand
TCGATCGCCATGGAGGGCGCGCGGGCATGGCCGGCCGCCTGCTCGGGCAGATAGGGCAGGTGCATGAAGCCGCCGCGCCAGCGCCCGCCGGTGACCGCCGCATGGTGCATCAGCCCGTAGAAGACGTGGTTGCAGAGGAACGTGCCGGCGCTGTTGGACACCTGCACCGGCAGCCCGGCGGCCCGCATCGCCGCCGCCGCGGCCTTGATCGGCAGGGTGGTGAAGTAGGCGGCTGGGCCGCCGGCGACCACCGCGCGGTCCACCGGCTGGTCGCCCGCATTGTCGGGGATGCGGGCATCCTGCACGTTGATCGCCACCCGCTCGGGGCTCAGCTCGGAGCGGCCCCCGGCCTCGCCGAGGGCGAGAACGATGTCCGGCGCCTCGCGGGCGATCGCGGCGTGCAGCACGGGCAGGGCGGCGGCGAAGCCGACCGGCAGGCACTGGGTGGCCAGGCCCATGCCGCCGAGCGCCGGCGGCAGGCGGCGGATCACCTCCAGCGAGGGATTGACCGCCTCGCCGCCGAACGGATCGAACCCGGTGACCAGCGCCTTCACGCGGCGGCCCTGGCCGGGAGGATGGTGCCGCGGCAGGCGCCGAAGCCGATGCCGGCAAAGCCCGGCCGGCGCGCACGAGCGTAAAAGCAGATCTCGTCGCCATCCTCCAGGAAGCGCCGCGACTCGACCGTTCCAAGGGGGCCCGTTCCAAGGGAGATCGGCTGGCGGCCGCCGCGGGTGATCTCCAGCAGGCTGCCCCAGCCATCCGGCCCGGGGGCCGAGATGGTGCCCGAGCCGAACAGGTCGCCGGGCGCCAGGTTGCAGCCGGCGCTGGTGTGGTGGGCAAGCATCTGCGCCACCGTCCAGTAGAGGTGGCGCGCATTGCCGAGGCTGAGCCGGTGGGCGGGCATGCCCGCCGCGCGCATGGCGGCGGTGGTGAGCAGCACCTCGAGTTCGAGGTCGAGCGCGCCGCCGGCTTGGTCCTGCGCGTCGTGCAGATGCGCCAGGATGGCCGGATCGCCCTCGGCGCGCGGGCTCTGCGCCACGCGGAATGGCGCCATCGCCTCCGGCGTGACGATCCACGGCGAGATCGTGGTGTGAAAGCTCTTGGCCAGGAACGGCCCGAGCGGCTGGTATTCCCAGCCCTGGATGTCGCGCGCCGACCAGTCATTGAGCAGGCAGAACCCGGCGATGTGGCCCGCCGCCTCGCCGATCGGCACCGGCTCGCCGAGCTCGTTGCCCGGACCGACCCAGATGCCGAGCTCGAGCTCGTAATCGAGGTTGCGCGACGGGCCGAAGCTCGGGACGGTCTCCGTCGCCGGCTTGCGCTGGCCGTTCGGCCGCCGCACCGCGCCGCCCGATGGCCGAATGGAGGAGGCGCGGCCGTGATAGGCGACGGGCAGGTATTTGTAGTTCTCCATCAGCGGCTGGTCGGGGCGCAACAGCCGCCCGACATTCAGGGCGTGCTGGATGCCGGCATAGAAATCCGTGTAGTCGCCGATCCTCGCCGGCACGTGCAGCGCGCAAGCGGCGGCCTCGCGCAGCAGGGGCCGCGCGCGCGCCTGGACGCGCGCGGGCGCGCTCTCGGCGAGCAGGTCGAACAGCCGCCCGCGCAACCCGGCGCGGGCCGCCGGGCCGAGGGCCAGGAACCCGTTGAGCGTGGCGGCGGCGGCGGCCTCGGCGGCGGCGCCGTCAAGCAGGCCGGCCTCGAGGCAGGCGGGCAGGTCGAGAATCGACTCGCCGATGGCCACGCCGCCCCGCGGGCCGCCGCCGGGCGGGCTGAAGACGCCGTGCGGCAGGTTCTGCAGCGGGAAATCGGCGTGCCCGCGCGCCGAGGCGACCCAGCGTGCCGGCGCTGCGTCATGCGTGCAGTCGATCATGCGGGGCTCCTCATGGCTGTTCCAGCAGGGCGCGCAGCGCCTGCGGCCGCAGCAGCACGACATGGCCGTCGGCGCGGGCGATGACGCCCTCGCCCTGCCATTGCCGCAGCAGCTTGTTGACGCTCTCCCGCGAGCCCGCGACCAGCGTGCCCAGATCGCGCTGCGAGAGCTTGAGGTCGATGCGGGTGCCGCCCTCCGCCGGGCGGCCGTAATCGGCGGCGAGCTTGAGCAGCAGCCGGGCGAGGCGGACCGGCAGCTCGAAGAGGGCAAGCTCCTCCAAGGCGAGGCTGGTGCGCCGCAGCCGGCCGCATAATACGCCGAGCAGCGCCTCCACCAGCTCGCCATGGCGCAGCAGAAAGGGCAGAAAATGCCGCCGCTCGACCACCAGCAGGCGCGTCTCCTCGATGGCCACGGCGTCGGCGGTGCGCGGCTGGCCGTCGAGCAGGGCGATCTCGCCGAAGAACTCGCCCGGTCCGATGACGTTGAGCGTGATCTCCCGCCCCTCGGCCGACATCGCGGCGATGCGCACGCGCCCGGCGAGCACCGCCATCATGCTGCTGCCGGGATCGCCCTTGCTGAAGATCGTGGTGCCGCGCGGGCAATGGCGCTCGACCGCGAAGCCGAGGATCTCGTCCAGCTGCGCGGGCTGCATCGGGCGGAAGAGGGGGTTGGCAAGCAGCGCCTCGCGGCGCGCGGCGGGGGGT
>JAGXAV010000466.1 GCA_018971455.1 Rhodospirillales bacterium | reverse complement strand
GCTGATGCTGTGCGGCAGCCCGGCGCAGCAGCAAAGCTGGCTGCCGCGCCTCGCGCGCGGCGAGGTGATCGGAACGCTCGCCTGGGCGGAGGGCGCCGGCAACCCGCGCGCGGCCGGGATCGGCACCGCAATCGACGGCGTGGTCGAGGCGGCCGGATCGGCGGGCGCCGGCATGCGGCTGTCCGGGCGGAAACTTCCCGTGCCCGACGGCATGATCGCCGATTTCGCCATCGTCGTCGCGCGCGATGGCGGCGGGGCCATCCGCCTCGTCCTGGTGGAGCTCGCGGCACGAGGTGTCGCCCGCACCCGGCTTGCCACCATCGACCCCACGCGCGATCACGCCGCCGTCGATTTCGCGGCGGCCCGCGGCGAATGCCTCGCCGTCGGTGGCTGGAGCACCGTCGAGACTGTGCTGGAACGGGCCGCGATCCTGACCGCCTTCGAGCAGATCGGCGGCGCGTCCGCGTGCCTGGACATGGCGACCGCCTATGCGCGCGAACGCCATGCCTTCGGCCGCCCGATCGGCTCGTTCCAGGCGATCAAGCACAAGCTGGCGGATGTCTATATCGCCCTCGAACTGGCACGCTCGAACGCCTATTTCGGCGCCTGGGCGCTGCAAGCCGGCGCCGCCGATCTGCCTCTTGCCGCGGCCAGCGCGCGCGTCGCGGCGTGCGAGGCATTCCACCTCGCGGCGAAGGAGAGCATCCAGACCCATGGCGGCATGGGCTTCACCTGGGAGGCCGACTGCCACCTCTATTACCGCCGCGCCGCCTGCCTGGCGCTCGGCCTCGGTTCAGCCGGATGGTGGAAGGACCGGCTGGTGACCTGCCTGGAAACCCGCAACGCCGCCTGAGGGGATCGCCGCGATGGATTTTGACGACACGCCGGAGGAGGCGGAGTTTCGCGCCGAGGTGCGCGCCTTCCTCGGGGCCCACGCCGAGCCCAAGGGAACCGCGCGCCCGGCCTCCCGCGCCCGGCCGATCGACGCCGCCGAACTCGCCCGCGCCCGCGCCTGGCAGGCACACAAGGCCGATGCCGGGCTGGCCGCGATCACCTGGCCGGTGCGCTGGGGCGGCCGCGAGGCGGCGCCGATCCTGCAGGTGATCTACAACCAGGAGGAAGCAGCCTATGCCGTGCCGCGCGGCGTGTTCGAGATCGGGCTCGGCATGTGCATCCCGACCATGCTGGCCTATGCGTCACCCGCCCAGCTGGAGCGCCATGTCCGCCCGGCCCTGCGCGGCGAGGAGATCTGGTGCCAGCTCTTTTCCGAGCCTGCGGCGGGCTCGGATGTCGCCGGGCTGCGCACCCGCGCCGAGCGGGATGGCGGGGACTGGATCATCAACGGCCAGAAGATCTGGACCTCCGGCGCGCATCTCGCGAATTTCGGCATACTGGTCGCCCGCAGCGATCCAACCGTGCCCAAACATGCCGGCCTGACCTTCTTCTTTCTCGACATGCGTAGCCCGGGTGTGGAAGTCCGGCCGATCCGCCAGATTTCTGGCGGCTCGCATTTCAACGAGGTGTTCCTGACCGATGTGCGCATCCCCGACGCGCAGCGGCTGGGCGCCGTCGGCGCGGGATGGAAGGTCTCGCTGACCACGCTGATGAATGAGCGCCTCGCCGTGGGCGACGTGCCGCGGCCGGACGTGGAGGATCTGCTGGCCCTGGCGAGGCTGGTGCAAATCGATGGCGCGCCGGCGCTGGCCGACCCGGTGCTGCGCGCGCGGATCGCCGAATGGCATGTGCGCAGCCAGGGCCTCCGCTTTTCCCGCTTCCGCACCATGACAGCACTCAGCCGCGGCCAGACACCGGGGCCGGAATCGGCCATCGCCAAGGTGGTCAATGCCGCCAAATTGCAGGATATCGCAGCCTGCGGCCTCGATCTGCTGGGCGCCGCCGGCATGGTGATGGAAAGCGGCATCGCGCCCGACATCGCGCCGATGCACGCCCTCTTTCAGGAAGCGCTGCTGTTCTCGCCGGGCCTGCGCATCGCCGGCGGTACCGACGAGATCCTGCGCAACATCATCGCCGAGCGTGTGCTCGGCCTGCCGCCCGATATCCGGGTGGACAAGGATGTGCCGTTCAACCAGCTCCCGCAGGGCGCGTGCTGAGCGCGTCGTCGCCGACCAGGTGGCACGCCACCCGGCGGCCGTCGGGCAGGCTGCGCAGGGCGGGCGCGGTGGCGTGGCAGCGTGGCTCGGCCAACCGGCAGCGGGGGGCGAAGGCGCAGCCGGGCGGCCGGCGTGCCGGGTCCGGCGGCTCGCCCGCGAGAATGATCCGCGTGCCGCGGTGCTTGCCTGGAATGGCCGAAACCAAAGCCTGGGTATAGGGATGCAGCGGGCGCGCCAGCACCGCATCGGGCCGTCCCTGCTCGACGACGCGGCCGAGATACATGACCGCGATGACCTCGGCGAGCTGGCGCACGACGCGCAGATCATGGCTGATGAACAGCATGGCCAGCCCCTCGGCCGCCTGCAGCTCGGCGAGCTGGTTGATCACCTGGGCCTGAATGGACACATCCAGCGCCGCGACCGGCTCGTCGCAGACCAGGAAGGCCGGCCGGGTGGCGAGCGCGCGCGCCAGCACGGC
>JAGXAV010000465.1 GCA_018971455.1 Rhodospirillales bacterium | reverse complement strand
GTCGCCTGCCACCTGTTTGCCGGCGGCGGGGCCGCATGAGCGACATCGTGCTTGAAGCCGCCGGCCTCTGCCGCAGCTTCGATGTCTCCCGCCCCCTCCTCCAGCGCCTGGCCACGCGCGAGAAGCGGCGGCGGCTGCGCGCGGTGGACGAAGCCACCTTCACCATCACCCGCGGCGCAACCCTGGCGCTGGTGGGCGAGAGCGGGTGCGGAAAATCGACCATCGCGCGCCTGGCCGTCGGCCTCTACGCGCCGAGTGCCGGCGAGATCAGCTTCGAGGGCCAGCCGATTTCGGCCGCCCGCGCGCAACCGGCGATGCGGCGGCGGATGAACATGATCTTCCAGGATCCCTATGCCTCGCTCAATCCGCGCTGGCGGGTGCGCGACATCGTCGCCGAGCCGATCCGTGCATTCGGCCTGCTGCGCGGCCGTGCCGAGATCGCGGCGCGGGTCTGCGAGCTGCTCGCGCAGGTCGGGCTGGCGGCGGCGGATGGGGAGAAGTTTCCGCACGAGTTCAGCGGCGGCCAGCGCCAGCGCATCTCCATCGCGCGAGCCCTGTCGAGCCAGCCGGATTTCCTGGTCTGCGACGAGCCGACCAGCGCGCTCGATGTCTCGGTGCAGGCGCAGATCCTGAACCTGATGCGCGAATTGCAGCAGCGTCTTGGCCTGACCTACCTGTTCATCAGCCACAACCTCGCCGTGGTTCGCCACATGGCGGACGGGCTGGGCGTGATGTATCTCGGGCGCATCGTCGAGCAGGGCCCGGCGGAGCGCATTTTCCACGCGCCGCTGCATCCCTACACAAAGCTGCTGCTGGAGGCGATTCCCGACCTGGAAATGAGCGGGCGGGTGCGCACGCCGGTGGGCGGCGAGGTGCCGAGCCCGATCGACCCGCCGCCCGGCTGCGCCTTTCACCCGCGCTGCCCGCTGGCCAATGCGCGCTGCCGCGCCGAGCGGCCCGACCCGCTGGCCCATGGCGGCGTTCTGGTTGCCTGCCATGCCGTACAGGAGGGGCGCACGGCGTGAGCCGCGCGCGCATGCGATGGATATCTATCATGTGTTCTGCGACACCGCGCCCGGAACCGGCGACATCGCCTTCGCCGAGGCGCTCGATCGTTATCTCGGCCATTTGCGCGCGGAGGGGCTGATCGAGCGCTGGCGGCTGACCCGCGCCAAGCTGGGCTTCGGCCTGCGCGGCATGGGCGACTGGCACATCATGCTGGAAGTGCGCGACCTGGTGCAGCTCGAAGCCGCGTTCAGCCGGATCGCCACCCGCGCCGATCCCGAGGAGAGCCTGCATCACGGCGTCAATTCGCTGGTGCGCAACCCGGTCTTCGCCCTCTACCGCGACTTCCCCGACCCGGTGCGCCGGCGCGGCGACGAGAAGTTCTGAGACCGCATCATGCGCGCGGTGATCGGTGTCGATTTCGGCACCACCAATTCCGTGGCCGCCATCCTCGGACCGGATGGCGCGGTCACCACCGCGCGCTTTGCCGCCGGCGACGTAGTGGAGGAGGTGTTCCGCTCGGTACTGTGCTTCTGGACGGAGCAGGCCAGCGGGGCGTTGCGCCACGAGGCGGGGCCGGCGGCGGTGGCGGCCTATCTGGACGATCCGCTCGACACGCGGCTCATCATGTCGCCCAAGACCTACCTCGCCCAGCGTAGCTTCACCGAAACGCGCATCTATGGCCGCCCCTTCACGCTGGAGCGGCTGATCGCCCTGTTTCTGGCCGAGCTGGCGCAGCGCGCGGGATTGCCGCTCGCCGGCGCCAGCATCGTCGCGGGACGACCGGTCCGGTTTGCCGGCGGCAACCCCGACGAGACGCTGGCGCTCGCGCGGCTGCGGGCGGCGTATGGCGAGGCCGGGTTCGGCGATGTGACGTTCGCGCTGGAGCCGGAGGGCGCCGGCTATCGTTTCGCCCGTACGCTGGACCGGGCCGCGACGGTGCTGATCGGCGATTTCGGTGGCGGCACCAGCGATTTCTCGGTTCTGCGCTTCGAACCCGGGGCCGGGATGACCGCACTCGGCCATGCCGGCATCGGCATTGCGGGGGATCATTTCGATTATCGCATCATCGACCGGGTGATCTGCCCGCTGCTCGGCAAGGGTGACGAGTACACCATCATGGGCAAGCGGCTTCCGGTGCCGCCGGAATATTTTTCCTCCTTCGCGCGATGGCACCTGCTCAGCCTGATGCGCGCGCCGCGCACCTTGCGCGCCATTGCGGAGGTGGCGCGCGCCAGTGAGCACCCGCAGCGGCTGGAAGCGCTGATCGCGCTCATCGAGGACGAGATGGGATTCCATCTCTACCAGAGCGTGGCGGTGCTGAAGGCCGCACTGTCGCGGGCGCCCGAGGCGGTTCTGCGCTTTGCCCATGGCCGCTTCATCGTCGAGCAACGCGTCACCCGCGCCGATTTCGAGAGCTGGATCGCGCCCGATCTGGCGCGGCTCGACGCGACCATCGAGCGGGCCCTGGCCGAGGCCGGGCATCCGGCCATCGACCATGTGTTTCTCACCGGCGGCACCTCTTTCGTGCCGGCGGTGCGCGCGCTGTTCGCCACGCGTTTCGGCGCGGCCACGCTGCGCGCGGG
>JAGXAV010000017.1 GCA_018971455.1 Rhodospirillales bacterium | reverse complement strand
GAGATGGCGCGGGCATTGCCCGAGGAGTGGTTGCGCAACCTCGCAGAGAAGCTGCTGTCGCCTGAGGAAATGGCCAAGATCAAGGCGTTGGGCGGCCTCGACGTGCTGATGGAGACGTTGCGCGATCGCCTTGCCGAGCAGGAAGGCCGCCACCAGGGCGGCAGCAAATGGATCGGCACCGCGGGAACCTCACCGTTTGGCGCGCAGGGCTACAATCCTGAGGGCGTGCGGATCGGCCAACAGGAGAGCCGCCATCGCCGCGCCGTCAAGGTGTGGGATCGACGGGAGTTCCGCGACCTCGATGACGGCGTTGAGCTCGGCACGCGTGGCATGAAGCTGGCACTTCGACGCCTGCGGCGCTTTGCCCGTCAGGGTGCGGCGAGCGAGCTTGATATGGCTGAAACAATCCGCGCGACGGCCGGCAATGCTGGCCAACTCGACCTCAAGCTGGTGCCGGAACGCCATAATGCGGTGAAGGTGCTGCTCTTCCTCGATATCGGCGGCTCGATGGACGAGCATGTACGCCTCTGTGAGGAGCTGTTTTCGGCAGCACGGGCCGAGTTCAAGCATTTGCACCATTTTTATTTCCACAATTGCCCCTATGAGCGACTGTGGATCCAGAACCGGCGGCGGCGCGAGTTCGAGCGATCGACCTGGGACATATTGCGCAGCTATGGGCCGGATTACCGCGCCGTCTTCGTTGGCGATGCGTCGATGAGTCCGTACGAAATTACACAGCCCGGCGGCAGCGTTGAGCACTGGAACGAGGAGAGCGGGCGCGTCTGGATGGAGCGGCTGTGCGGCCACTTCCGTCATGCCGCCTGGCTTAACCCCATTCCTGAACGCGGCTGGAGCCTCAGCATGTCGGTCGGACTGGTTCGGGAGGCGATGAGGGGGCGCATGTATCCGCTCAGCCTGGCCGGGCTCGATGCGATGACGCGCGAGCTGAGCCGTTGAGGCGCCTCGAGGTGCTTCTTCTGCTGCTGGCGATCTTCATGAAGCCCGCCGCGGCGGTTGCGGCAGTCGCGCATATTGTTGTCGTCATCGAAGAGAATCACAGCGCAAACGAGATTATCGGCAGCGATGCGGCCCCCTTCATCAACCATGTGCTTGTGCCGCGCGCTCGGGTCTATACGCGTGCGCGGGGGGTGGCGCATCCAAGCCAGCCCAATTATCTCGCCCTATTCTCGGGCACCACGCAGGGCGTGCGTCACGACGGCGCTGTGGAGGGCGCGCCACTTGTGACCCCCAATCTTGCCGGCGCGCTGCGCAGGGCGGGGGCCGATTTCATAGGCTACAGCGAGGGGTTGCCGAAAGCGGGCAGCCTGGTGATGCGTGCCGGGGCCTATGCACGCAAGCACAATCCCTGGTCGAACTGGCAGTCAGCTACGCCAAGCGTCTGGGCTATCACGCCCGCCGCCAATAAGCCATTCTCAGCCTTTCCCTCCAATTTCGAGGACCTGCCGCGCGTTGCTTTCGTCGTGCCGGACCAGAACCACGATATGCACGGAACATCAGCGTTGAATTTCGGGCCGGCGCTCGTGCGCGCCGGCGATAGCTGGCTCCGTGCGCATCTCGCCGCCTATGCTGACTGGGCGCCATTGCATCACAGTCTGTTGATCATCACCTGGGACGAGGAGGACGATATTTCGCCCTTCGCGTCAGCGACGATGCCGTTGCTGGTGCTCGGCGCCGGGGTCGTGCCGG
Source organism: Rhodospirillales bacterium (assembly GCA_018971455.1). Lineage (GTDB taxonomy): Bacteria > Pseudomonadota > Alphaproteobacteria > Acetobacterales > Acetobacteraceae > REEB85. The sequence goes on along the minus strand of JAGXAV010000017.1, from coordinate 11,537 downwards.
GGCAAGACTCCCGCCCGGTGAACCATTACGACACGCTGGCGACCATTGCCCGGTTGGCTGGCGCGGCGCCGCCAGGCTTGGCGGCGGTAGCGCACGGGCTGTTGCCCTGACCCGCCGGTGGCGTAGGTGACTTGGCAGACCCCCTTACTCGTTGCACGATACCCGCCACAGGGGGGACTCTCATGGCGCGTCGTGGACTGAACTTCGGCATCTTCCTCGCACCATTCCATCGCATCGGCGATAATCCGACGCTGGCGCTGGCGCGCGATATCGAAATGATCGAGTATCTCGACCGTTTGGGTTATGATGAAGCCTGGATCGGCGAGCATCATTCGGCTGGCTGGGAGATCATCGCATCCCCAGAGCTTATCATCGCCGCCGCCGCGGAGCGGACAAAAAATATCCGCCTTGGCTCCGGGGTGACGAGCCTGCCTTATCATCACCCGTTCATGGTCGCACAGCGCTTTGTACAGCTCGATCACATGACGCGAGGGCGTGTGATGCTTGGCTGCGGGCCCGGCGCTTTGGTCTCGGACGCTTACATGTTGGCGATCGATCCGGCGACTCAAAGGCGGCGCATGGATGAGTCGCTCGATGCCATTATGCGCCTGCTTGCCTGCGAGGAACCGGTAACAATTAAGACCGATTGGTTCGAGATGCGTGAGGCGCGGCTGCATCTGCGCCCGTATAGTGATCCGCATTTCCCAATCGCCTGTGCGAGTACGCTCACTCCAGCCGGGCCAGTAAGCGCGGGAAAGCACGGAATCGGCATGCTGTCTCTTGGCGCGGGGCTGCCGGGCGGGCCGGATGCATTGGCCGGGCAGTGGAAGATTGCCGAGGAGACCGCCGCGGCGCATGGGAAAACGATGGATCGTCGACAATGGCGGCTGGTCCTCAATGTTCATGTCGCAGAAAGCGATGCGCGCGCCTTCGCCGATGTGCAGCACGGTGAGCGCATGGAGACCGTGACTTATTTCGAGGATGCGTTGGGCCGCCCGCCCGGACGCTCGGAAGATCCATTGCGGGATGGAATCAAGTCAGGCAGTACTCTGGTTGGCTCGCCGGAGACGGTGATTCGCGGCGTCGAGAGGCTGATCGAACTGAGTCAGGGCGGTTTCGGCGGCTTCCTGTTCCGTGCCCATGATTGGGCCGATCGCGAAGCGACCTGGCGCAGCTACGAGCTCTTTGCCCGCTATGTCATGCCGCGCTTTCAGCAGTCACTCGATACGCTGGCGGCATCGCATGAGTGGGCCAAGGCCAACCGCCGTAGCATCTTCGGTCCCAATGTGGAGGCGCTACGCAAGGCGTTCACTGATGCGGGTCGGGCAGTACCGGATGAGTATCACGCCCGCGCCTCCGGCGCGCGTGACGTCGAGCCGATCAAACCGGATTAATTCGTGTCTGACCAGGAGGGCACCGACACCGATCCCGACCGGACACAGTTTCGCCGCCCGGCGGCACTTCTGGCGGGAGCCCCGTCAGCGGAGGAGGTGGTACACCTGCTGCGCGTCCAATCGACTGATCTGGCCGCGCCGATGGAGGTGCGGCGCCTCGAGCCCGGGGCGCTGATTATTGGCCGGGCGGAGGGTTGTGATCTGCTATTGGCCGGGCCCGACGTTTCACGCCGGCACTGCCGCATCGACCTGATTGGTGCCGACGTGCTCGCTGGCGGAGAGGTGCTGGCAACGGATTTGGGGTCCACCAACGGGACCTTCGTCGATGGTACGCGGATCAGTCAGCAAGTGGCGCTCAAGCCTGGCGCGCGGCTAGCGATCGGGCCGTATCGGCTGGTCTATGAGCGACGCGGCCGTCGGGAATTGGAAACGGTAGATGCGCTCGATCAGGATCTCCAGAGGGCGCGGCAATATGTGCTCGACCTGCTGCCTGCACAGCTGGATGCGGCGGATTTGCGGATCGACTGGGTCTTCCGGCCATGCGCCCGGCTGGGTGGCGATTGCTTTGGCTATCGACGTCGCGCGGACGGCGCGTATGCCGGCTACTTGATGGACGGCGCGACGCAAGGGCTGGCAGCGGCGATGCACGCGGTTTCAGTTGCCAGCGTGCTGCGCGCCGCCGGCGGGGATGGAGACGATCCGGCCGCGGTGATGGGCCGGCTCAATGCCAGCTATCCGGTGGCGGCGCACGCGACGCACAGCTGCACAATGTGGTGCTGGGTATTCTGGCCGCATGAACGCCGGCTGGATTTCTGCGCCGCCGGCCACCATCCGGCGTTGCTGCTGGCCGAAGATCGCGAGCGACTTGCGGCGCTGCACGCGCCAAATCCGGCGATTGGGTCGGCGGGCGGGACTGCTTACACGGCGCGGAGCGTCACCATACCACCGCGCAGTAAGCTGGTTATCTTCAGCAATGTCGTGCTTGCGCTGCGCCGCCCGGACGGTGCCGCTTTCACGCTTGAGGACATGGCGGCCTTGATTCGTGGCCCAGAGCGCCCGGGCATACCCGAGCCGCAACGTCTGTTCGACGCTCTGATTGCCGCTACCGGCACCAGCGAGCTCGAGGATGATCTTGCCCTCGTCGTCTTGCATTTTCCCTAGCTCGCTGCGGGGCTGGCGCCACTCGCCATGACCCAGATCTTCCCGATCGGTGGGGCTTCTACCGGCCGCTCACCGTGAACGGGGAATTGCCCATCGGTCCGTTCTTCCGAAGGGAGGCCGCTCCCCAAAGCTCTACTCTCCTGGGGGCACAGGAATTGGAGAGGATCAGGGTGCCTCTCCTTCGACGCTCATCAATGGTCTGAAAATCGAAGACTGACCGGTGAGCCCTATAGCCGTGGGCGCCCAGGACGGCACCACAAAAAGCTAAAATTTGATCCTTGTTAACGGCAGAAGTTACTGCTACGCTACAACCGGAAGTAGTGGAGAAAACAAATGCGTGTGCTCTTGGTTGAAGATGACGTGGCAGTTTCCAGAAGCATCCAGCTGATGCTTGCCGCTCGGGGTGCTGTTGTGGACAAGACCGTCACGGGCGAAGAGGCCGTTGATTTGGTGAAACACTATGAATATGACATTGTCATTTTAGATATCATGCTCCCAGACACTGATGGATACGAAGTAATTCGAAGAATAAGGAATTCAAAATTAGATGTTCCCATAATGGTTATTTCTGGAATGAATAGAATGCCGGCGAAAATAAAGGCGTTTTCAATAGGCGCCGATGAATATATTACAAAACCATTCGACAAAGAGGAATTTATATCTAGAATATTGGCTGTTACAAGGAGATGGAAAGGATTCAGCCAGGCAAAAATTATTATAAATAATATCGAATTGAATACTGAAAATAAAGAAATGTACGTGGACGGTAAAAAAATTCACCTTACCGGAAAAGAATACATGATAATGGAGCTTCTAATGTTGAAGAAAAACACTATAATCTCAAAGGAGATATTTCTAAATCATTTGTATGGCGGAGTTGATGAGCCAGAAATGAAGATAATAGACGTTTTTATATGCAAACTTCGGAAAAAACTTAAAACGGCAAATGTAGAAAACATCATCGGCACGGTCTGGGGAAGGGGTTACACCATTCGAGAAAGTGTTAATCACGAAAGAAACTCTGATTTTAATAAGGCTCGTGAGTATGTAAGAGGATTCGCTTAGTTATAGTGTTCGATGGATTTGTCTGATTAATTTCCGTCTGGCTTAATTGCCTTATAATATGAGGGTGTGCTTCGAACGATGCGTTGGTGTTGATCGGGTAAGCTGCTCTTCGGAATGTGGGTGAAGTGACGGGCAGGTAGCCGTCTACCTGCCCTGCTTGCCAGTTTGTTCCAAAGGCACGGGCGCGTTGGGATTGATTGGCCGTAGAGGCGGGAGGCAGAGTGGGCGGCTCCACGTGAGCCACCCGATTACACCTCCTGGGCGACCATGTTGCGCAAGAGGCCGACACCGCTGATTTCAACCTCAACGACATCACCGGGCTTCATCCATATCTGTGGTTCGCGGTAGGCGCCGACCCCGCCGGTCGTACCGGTGATGAGCACGTCGCCGGCTTCGAGTATGGTGAAGGTGGAGCAATATTCGATCAGTTTCGGGACGTTAAACACCAGATCGTTGATCCTGGCGCGTTGCATTTCGGTCCCGTTCAGTCGTGTGACCAGGCTCTGCGCGGTGATGTCGCCGACCTCCTCCGGTGTTACCAGAAACGGCCCGAACCCCCCGGTCGCGGGAAAGTTCTTTCCTGGTGTGAACTGGGAGGAATGGCGCTGCCATTCCCGCACCGAGCAGTCATTGTAGCAGCTGTACCCGGCGATTACCGCGGCCGCCTCGCTCGCCGGAACATGCCGGCATCGCTGCGCGATCACCACCGCCAACTCTCCCTCGAAATCCAGAGTCGCCGAGGCATGAGGGCGCCGGATGGTGCCGCCATGGCCAATTTGTGTATTGGCCCAGCGCGTGAAGATGGTGGGGTGCTTTGGCACCTCGCGCCCCCCCTCGAGGATATGGCTGAGGTAATTCAGGCCGACGCAAATGATTTTTTCTGGGTCAGGGATAGGCGGCAGGTATTCAACGTCGGCAAGGTCATATCGGGGCGCGCCCGCAGTGGACAGATCGATCCCCCCGGCCAAAGCGGCACGCAGGCTTACCGCGCGGCCGCCCAAGTCGGCCACAGTGCCGTCTTCTGCGATTCCCCAACTCGCAGGGCAGTCGGGCCGGCGGAAACTCATCAGCTTCATGGCATGCCCGCTCCCCAAGGATTCTGAGACCGCACTATATCCGGCTGGCGAGGCCGGCCAAGGGCGTTGGACTGCCTCGACAGCGGGCTATGGACTGGCCTATGAGCGCGCACATGGCCGAACAGGATGCCCCACCAGCCGCGCCGATGCGATTGCTGCACGTGATCGCGGGAGCACCGGTAGGCGGGGCGGAGACATTTGCTCAGGACGCTATCCTTGCGCTGCACGGGCGCGGTCTATGGCAGCGCGTCATTTGCCGGCCCTATCCGGCGTTGAAGGCGCGCTTTATCGCGGCCCGTCTCGAGATGATGCCCTTTGCCTTCTCGCTGGCCGACCGTCTGCGCGGCCGCGGGCGGGTGATCCGAGCCGCGGCGCAAGAGGCCGACCTGGTGCACGCATGGATGTCGCGGGCCAACTCCTTTATTCCGGCCCGCATGCCCTGTCCGGTCATCGGGTGGTTCGGTGACTACTACGATCTGAAGTATTTCCGCCGGGCGGACTGCTTCTTCTGTGTCACACCCGATATCGCGCGCCACGTCATCGCAAACGGGGCGCCGCCACATCGGGTTTTCATGCTCAACACTTTTGGCACCATGCCTGAGGCTGCGAGGATCAGTCGCGCGGCGCTTGATACACCAGCAGATGCTCGGGTGCTGCTTGTGCTCGCACGCCTGCACGGCGTGAAGGGCATCGACACCATGCTCGAGGCGCTCGTGCGGCTGCCGGACTGTACGTTATGGGTCGCTGGCGATGGGCCCGAACGGGCCAGTTTGGAGGCTTTGGCGGCGCGGTTGGGCGTGGACCGGCGAGTACGCTTCCTGGGCTGGCGTGGTGATCGCAAGGCGCTGCTGGAAGCCGCCGATATCTGCGTGCTGCCAAGTCGCTATGAGCCGTTCGGCACTGTCATCGTCGAGGCTTGGGCCGCTGGCCGGCCGCTGGTGGCGACGCGAGCCGATGGGGCGCGGCAATATGTGCGTGACGGCGAAAACGGGCTGCTTTGTCCGATTGACGATGTGACGGCCTTGGCATCCTGCCTACGCCGCGTGCTTGATGAGCCCGGCCTTGCCGCGCGACTGATCGCCGGCGGGTCAGCCGCCTATCAGGCCGATTTCACCCGGGAGATCGTTACAGACCGGCTGCTTGCCGCGTATTCACGGTGCCTCGAACTCGGCGAACGGCGATTTGATACGCTGGTGGAGGTGGCTGACCTTGATCCCGTCCGGCTGGATGCCCTCAAAAGCGCTGCTGGCGGCGGGCCGCATGCAGCTGCGCTTGCCGCCGTTGCCCTTGCCCATGGCGCGCGGGGCGCGACGGCGGCCCGGCTGGAGGCGGCTTGGCCTGGCGCTTTGCTTCGGGAGCGGGGCAGGCGCGTGTTGTGCCTTGACGAGCGCGCGCTCGACCACTCGGCGGCATTGCTTCCGACCGACGCCGGCCAGGGCGTGCCGGACCGGCTGCTCGCAGCGCTGAAGGTGGACTAAAATCAATGGTGCGCCCCTTCATCCTATTGCTGCAGAGATATCTGTTCCGCCAATTGCTGTTCGGGCTTGTCGTGGTGACCGGCTTTCTTGTGGCACTGATCTGGCTTACGCAGTCGTTGCGTTTTGTTGAGGTAGTCGTCAATCGTGGCCTGTCGCTAGGCGTGTTCCTGGAGCTTTCCGGATTGCTGATTCCGGGCTTTCTGGCGGTGATTCTGCCGATTACCTGCTTCATGACGGTGCAGTTCATTTATCTGAGGCTGGCCAACGACCGCGAGCTTACCGTGATGCGTGCCGCTGGTGTCTCGCCGCTCGCACTGGCCACACCTGCGCTCGCTCTGGCCGGGCTTGCGGTTGTCATTGGCTATGGATTGACCTTGGACGTTGTGCCGAGAAGCCAGGCAATTTTCCGCGAATTCCAATTCGAGATCCGGAACCGGCTCGCCGCCTTTTTGCTTCAGGAGGGGGTGTTCACGCCGGTGATGGACAATCTGGTGGTCTATGTCCGCGATCGGTCGGCGGACGGAGCCCTTCGTGGCATCATGGTCGATGATGCGCGCGACCCGCAGCACCATGTGACGGTATTTGCTGAGAGTGGGCGACTCGAGGTCGGCAACGCGGCGCCGAGAGTGGTGCTGATGCGCGGCAGCCGCGAGGAGATCGATGCCCATACCGGCCAACTAGATGTCGTCACGTTTCAGTCGAGCGCGATCGACCTGTCCCAGCCGGACCACAACGAGGCGCCGCGCCTGCGCGATATCGGTGAAATGAGCCTGACCGAGCTGCTTGACCCAAGGCCTGGTGTGATCAACCCGTCCGAATATCCGCGCATGAGGGTTGAGGCCAATAAGCGCCTCACCGGCCCGCTTTCCACTCTGTCGTTCGTTATGATTGCGCTGGTCTCGGTGCTCACGGGACCGTTCCGCCGCCATGGCGGGGTCGTCCGTCCGCTGGCGGCCATCGCGGCAGTGGTTGGTCTGGTGGCGGTGGAGTTAGCCATCGAAAGCCTGGCTGTCCGGCACCCGGCGCTGATCGGACTGCTTTGGTTGCAGGCGCTGGCACCCGCCATGATCTGTGCCGCGTGGCTGTTCATCTCGCCCGGTTCGGCCGAAGAGCCGCCCTCCGTGGTGGAGGCGGCGTGAGCGGAACGGCGAATGCCATGGACGGTGGAGACGGTGCCACCGGTGCCTGGCTACGTCGGCTCGACCAGATGTCGGCGACGGCGGTGTTGTTGATGGCGCCAGGCATGTTGCATGCCTACGTGCTTGCCGAGATATGCATCGGGCTCGTCGCGGTTGCGTTCCTGGCTCGTTGCGCCCTGCTTGGCGACTGGATTTGGTTGCGTACGCCCTGGGTTGTGCTGGCTGGGTTGTGGTGGTTATGGCTGGTGTTCTGCTCGCTGCCCGGCGTTGGGCGCGGGGGGACAGCGAGCCTGATCCAGGCGGTCGTGGTCGTGCGTTACCTGGTGCTGGCCGCGGCGCTCGAGCACCAGGTGCTGCGTGATGCGTGGTTGCGCCGCTGGTTGTGGCGCGTGCTTGCATTGTGCGCGGCCTATATCGCTCTGCAGGTTTATTTGCAGGCCTTCATCGGCCATAATTTGTTTGGTCAAGCACGCTGGCCGAGCGGCGAACTGACCGGGCCTTTTGACAAGCCCCGGGCAGGCGCGCCGATTTCACGACTATTCTTTGTCGCGCTGCTCCCGCCGGCCATGTCGCTTATTGGGCGCGGCTCCCGGGCCGGCGGACTCGCTGCTCTCGTGCTGACCGGATCTGCGCTGGCCGCCCAGGTACTGATTGGCCAACGCATGCCATTGCTGTTGGTGGTGATGGGTTTTGTGGTCAGTGCGGCTCTGCTTGCTCCGCTCCGCCGGCCGGCGACGATTGCCTTGCTGGGAGCGGCGATTCTGATCGCCGCGTCCGCCGTCCTGGTGCCACCGACATTCTACCGGCTGGTGACCAAGTTCAGCGCCCAGATGGAGACCTTCCCAACGAGCCCCTATGGCGAACTGGCGGCCCGCGCGGTGGCGATCGCCGAGCAACATCCGTGGACCGGGCGGGGGTTCAATGGCTTCCGGACCGGGTGCGCCGAGCCGCGCTACTTCCATGGTTGGACTTGGCCCGCCAATCCGAACGATGACGGTGGGGGATTGGCGGGGTGCAATATTCATCCGCACAACCACTATCTTCAGGCGCTCACCGATTCGGGCTTTCCCGGCCTGTTCCTGTTCGCGGCACTTGTTGTGACCTGGCTGGCGGTGCTCGGTCGTGGTCTGTCGCGCACGCCGACAGCGCTGCGCGTGGGGTTGTTCGTTGCGTTGCTTATCCAACAATGGCCGATCGCCTCGACGAGCAGCGCGTTTGCCATTGAAATAGGCGGATTGTCATTCCTTCTGCTGGGTTTTGGGCTTGCTGAGGCACGAAGCGGCGGAATTCGCTGAATTTTCTTGCAGCTCTAGATGTTGGCGGGCAGATTATTGCATCGCAGCATATCTGCCCGTCGAACTGGAGTGCCATGGCATGCCTGATCACGCCGTCGTCACTGAATTCGCGCATGTGAAGCCTGCCGATACCCAATTCCGCGGCGATGGCCTGCGAGATTTTTTTCTCTACCGCGATCTCGGCGTCGCGGCGGCCACTGGCGGGCGTGTGGTGGCGCAACTTGTCCGAGCGAACGCAGCGCCTGAACATGGCACCGGGTGGCATCGCCATGAGGCTGATTTCCATATCGTTCTGATGCTGAAGGGGTGGGCGCGGTTCATGTATGGGGACAAGGAAACGCTGGTTTCCGCGGGGGATTGTGTCCACCAACGCCCTGGTATTACTCATTATCTGTTCGATTATTCGCCGGATATGGAATACCTCGAAATCGTCTCGCCAGCAGATTTCGCCACCGTCGAGGTGGAGGGGCCCTGTGCCGTACCACCGCCGCGACCGTGGCCCGCATCCGCCCCTGCTTCACCCTGAGGCCGAGAGGCTTAGAAATCGAGATCCAGTTCCTCGATCTCGGCCGGTTCCTCAAGAGCCGCGGCCGTCCATTCGCGCAAGTCGGACCACCTCTCGATTGCTTTGGCGTAAGCCTCGCATGCGGTATCGAGCCCGACGTCGTACGTTCGGAAGCGGGTTATGACCGGGGCGAACATGGCATCGGCCACACTGCGCCTTGGGCCGAACAGGTAGGGACCATCCCAGCGCGTCAGGCATTCGGCCCAGATTGCGCTGATGCGGGCGATGTCCTCCCGGGCAGAGGACCAGATGGTGAAGCCACTGCGCCGGGCGCGCAGGTTCATCGGCAGGGCGGAGCGCAGCGCGCTGAAGCCGGAGTGCATTTCCCCCGAGATCGACCGGCAGCGTGCACGGGCTTCACGTCCAGCGGGAAACATGCCAGCCTCTGGTTTGACTTCATTGAGATATTCAGCAATCGCCAGCGTGTCCCATACGGAAATGCCTTCATGTATCAAACACGGCACCAGGATGGAGGAAGAGCGGAGGAGCAGTTCGGCCCGCGCGGCGGCATCATCAACCTCGGTGGTCTGCACGGTGAATGCGAGGCCCGACATCCGCGCCAGCAGCCAGCCCCGCAGCGACCAGGAAGAGTAGTTACGACTGCTGATGATAAGGGTGGCGGGGGCCATTCGATTGCACCTTTCGCGCTGATGGCGCATTGCAGCATGATCGCAGGTCGATGATGCGCATGGAACCTCTTGGGACGCCACAATCGCATGAGCCAAAAAACGCGATGATCTACGGTTACTATCAAGCACAGGCTGCGGCGCTCGCGCCGTCACGGCGGATGGCCCGCTTTACCGCTCGGATGTTACAGGGCGTCGATTCGCCGATTGCCCTCGGTATGCGGCAGGTGGCGGCGATCTTTGAGGGGTTCGGCCATTCCGGGACCACCCACCACCGCCCGGAATTCGGCATCGACCGGGTGATGGTGGGAAACCGAGAACTTGAGGTGGTCGAAGAGGTGGCTGCGGCCACACCGTTTGCCAGGCTGCTGCATTTTCGCAAGCCCGATGCGCCCGAGCAGCCTCGCGTTCTGATTGTGGCGCCGATGAGCGGGCATTTTTCTACGCTGCTGCGCGGCACGGTTCGCACGATGCTGGCCGATCACGACGTCTACATTACAGACTGGATCAATGCGCGGGACGTTCCGCTGTCGGCCGGGTCGTTCGAACTCGATGACTTCACCGATCATGTGATGCGCTTCCTTGAGGAGATCGGCCCAGGCGGGCACGTGCTGGCCGTGTGCCAGCCAGCCCCGGCTGTGTTGGCCGCCGCGGCCCTGATGGCCGAGGCTGGCAGCAAGGCGCAGCCGCGCAGCATGACTTTGATGGCTGGGCCGATCGATACCAGGCTCAACCCCACCCGGGTCAATCACCTTGCGCAGTCGCGGTCGATCGATTGGTTCGAGCGCAAGATGATTACCACCGTGCCCTGGCCAAATGCCGGAGTCGGACGGCTTGTCTATCCGGGCTTCCTCCAGCTTACTGCTTTTGTGTCGATGAACCTCGACCGACATATCGGCGCTCACGCGGCACAATTTCGCGCGCTGGTCCGCGGTGACCGCGAGAGTGCGGACGCCCATCGGCGCTTTTACGATGAATACCTCGCTGTGATGGACCTGCCCGCCGAATTCTATCTGCAGACCGTCCGGACCGTATTTCAGGAACACGCACTGCCGCAGGGTCAGTTGTCTTTTCGTGGCCGCAAGGTTAATCCGGGGGCGATTCGCCGCACCTTCCTGTTCACCGTTGAAGGTGAATACGACGACATCTGTGCCGTTGGTCAGACGCTCTCGGCACTGGATCTGTGCACCAACCTGCGGTCCTCAATGAAGCGGCATCATCTGCAGACCGGCGTTGGCCATTACGGTGTATTCAATGGGCGGCGATGGAGCACCGAGATCTACCCGTTGGTGCGCGAGGTAATCGAGGTCGCCAATTGAGCGACGTTCGTGGCGCAGGCTGGGCGAAAGCCGGGATCTCGTTTTGTACTGGACAGTCGCATCACCGCCTGACCAGCCGCCGTTGGAGCAAAGGATAATTTGTCCCTCGCCAACCTTTCAATCCGGCGCTCAAGCGTTTGGCGACAGGCTGCGATGTGCCGTCGTCAGCTATCGTCTACCGGTAGATTGGCACGGACGCTGGGGCGGGCGTCGAATTCCTCTTGCCAGGAGGCGAGTTGGGGATGGGAATCGCGCCACGATAATTCGGCGAACCGAAAATCGAGATAGCCGAGCGCGACGCCGATAGCGATCTGGCCGATGTCGAACGGGCTGGAGGCGAGTTCATCGGCCTCACTTTCCAAGGCGTCAACGGCGGTTCGCAATTTGCCGCGCCAGAGGTCGGCGTGCGGGGCGGATTG
>JAGXAV010000464.1 GCA_018971455.1 Rhodospirillales bacterium | reverse complement strand
CGCAGCCCGGGCTACGCGCCCTATGACCGGCTCACCCCGGAGGCGGCGCCGCTCACCGCCGGGGATGTCGATGCCCGCCTGCGCGTCCGCCTCGCCGAACTCGCCGACAGCGCGCGGCTGCTGCGCCTGCTGCTCGCGGATCTGCCGGCCGGCCCGCTCTCGGTCGCGCTGCCGATGGCGTCCGGCGAGGGCATCGGCTGGGCGGAGGGATTCCGCGGCGATATCTGGCACTGGCTGCGCCTCGATGGCGGGCAGATCGCCAGCGTCTTCATGCGCGACCCGAGCTGGCTGCAATGGCCGCTGATCGAATCCGCCGTGCGCGACAACATCGTCGCCGATTTCCCGCTCATCAACAAATCCTTCAACTGCTCCTATTCGGGCGCCGATCTGTGAGAGGGGGGCGGTAATGGTCTGGCGGCATATCCTGGCCAATCTGCGCCACGGTCCGGCCACGCTCGCGGCCACGCCGCCCGATGCGGCGACCACTGAGCAGCTCGTCGCGCGCATGCAGGCGGCGAGCCAGGCGCGGCTGGGGCGCAGCCTCGCCATCCGCATGGTCGATGCCGGCAGCTGCAACGGCTGCGAGCTCGAGATCCACATGCTCAACTCGATCGTCTACGATCTCGAGCGCTTCGGCCTGCGCTTCGTCGCCAGCCCCCGTCATGCCGATGTGCTGCTGGTCACCGGCCCGCTGACGCGCAACATGGCCGAGGCGCTGCGCATCGCGTGGGAGGCCACGCCCGATCCCAAATTCGTCGTGGCGCTGGGCGATTGCGCCATCGATGGCGGGGTGTTCAAGGGCAGCCCGGCGATCTGCGGCGGCATCGAGGCGGCGGTGCCGGTCGATCTCGTCATCCGCGGCTGCCCGCCCACTCCGGCGCAGATGCTCGACGGGTTGTGCAGCCTGCTCGAGGCGAACGCCGCGGGCTGACCGCTGCGCGGGACTCCCTGCTCAGGGCGCCCCGCTCAGGGCTGCGGTGCCGGGGCGATGCGCAGGGCCACCCAGCGATGGCCGCCGGCGCCGTCGACAAGCATGGCCACGTGCTCCCGCCCGGCCGCCCGCGCGGCGTTCACCTGTTCCCAGAACTGGGCGGGCGACCCGACGCCGCTGTGCTGGACGTGGTCTACCACCTCGCCGGCGGCGATGCCCTTGGCGGCCGCCTCGCTGCCCGCGGCGACGGCCGCGATGGCAACGCCGTCGCCCGGCGTCAGCAGCGGATGGGCGGCGCGGATCTTGCCGTCGACCGCCCCCAGCGTCAGCCCCATATCCGCCGGCCGCGGCGGCATCGCCGCGGCCATCGCCGCCGGCATGCCGGCGGGCTCGGCCATGTCCTTGGGGTTCTCGGCGATGGTCACCGGGTCGATCACGTAGCCCTGGTTCCGCCACAGCACGATGTTGGTGGTGGAGCCGATCGGCTGGCGGCCGATGGCGCGGTTGAACCGGCGCAGGTCGCCGATATCCGTGCCTTCGACCTTGAGGATGATGTCGCCCTCGCGCAGCTGTGCCGCCGCCGCCGGGGAGCCCGGCACGATGCCGGTGACGATGACTCCGCTGGGGTGCACGAGGCCGATCGCGTCGGCCAGCTGCGGCGTGACCTTCTGGGCGTAGGCGCCGATCCAGCCGGGTCTGACCTCGCCCCATTTCTCCAGCCGCCCCACCACGAACTCGACATCGTTGGAGGGAATGGCGAACCCGACGCCGATCGAGCCGCCCATGTCGGTGGTCACCAGCAGGGCGGTGTTCATGCCGATCACCTCGCCCTTGAGGTTGAAGAGCGGGCCGCCGGAATTGCCGTGATTGATCGCGGCGTCGGTCTGGATATAGCTGTCGTACGGGCTGCTCTGGATGTCGCGCGCCAGCGCGCTGACGATGCCGGCGGACACCGAGCTGCTGAAGCCGATCGGGTTGCCGATGGCGATCACCGGGTCGCCGGGGCGCATCTCGCTGCTGTCGCCGAAGGTGACGGTGGGCAGCGGCTGCGCCGGATGCACCTTGAGCAGCGCCACGTCGGCATCGCGCGCCTGGCTCAGCACGGTGGCGCTCAGCACCGTGCCGTCATTGAGCGTGACGCTGATCTCGCGCGCATTCTCGATGACGTGCCGGTTGGTGACGATGATGCCGGACGCGTCGATGATGAAGCCGGAGCCGAGGCTTTTGTGCAGAGGCGGCATCATCTCGCCGGCGGTCTTCGGCGCCTTGGCATTGGGCGGCGGCGGTTTGAGGGTGGTGATGTTCACCACTGTGGGCAGCAGGCCGGCGACCAGATCGGCCTCGCTGGACGTGACATAGGCGGCCCGCGCCGGCGGCGCCGCCAGCACTGTCACGGCCGGCGCGGCCACGGCCAGCACGGCCACGGCGGCAAACGCCCGGCCGCACCCCGATCGGATGCGGCCGGTTCGCCTGGTGGGCAGGACGGTCATGGTCGATGCTCCGTGCCGGTCCATGCCCTGTCTGCCTCAGTGCTTGATCATGCCCTGGCTCTCGGACTCGGCGCGCTTGATCATGCCCTGGCTCTCCGACTCGGCCTTCTGGATCATGCCCTGGCTTTCGGACTCCGCTTTCTGGATCATGCCCTGGGCCTCGGACTGCGCCTT
>JAGXAV010000463.1 GCA_018971455.1 Rhodospirillales bacterium | reverse complement strand
CGGCCCCATCAGGCCGCCTGCCGCTTCTGCATGGCCGCCAGTGCCGCCGCGATGCGGGCCCCGGTGGCCGGGCTCGCCGCCCGCAGCGGCGGCCGCACCGCCCGCCAGGCGGCATCCCCGCTCTGCGCCGCGAGCACCGCTTTCATCGCCGGCTGGAACATCTCCCCGCCCAACAGGTCGCACGCCGCCTGCATCGCCTCGGCCGCCGCCGGATCGGTGAACAGCGCGCGCACCATGCCGGGCACCATGTTGGCCATGCCGCAGATCGTCCCGGCGCCGCCGGCGGCGAGCACGCGCGGGATGTGCGGCTCATGCCCCACCACCACGGCGCAATCCGGCGCCCCGGCGCGCAGGGCGAGGAAACTGTCGAAATTCCCGGTGCTGTCCTTCACCCCGGCGATGGTGCGGCCGAACCGCGCCCGCAGCCGCCCCAAGAGGGCGGGCGAGACCGCCACCCCGGAGACCTGCGGGATATTGTACAGCGTCGCCCGCAGCCGGTCCGACGCCACCCCCTCGATCACTGCGGCGAAGGCATCCTCCAGCCCATCCTCCGGCGCATCGCGGAAATAGAAGGGCGGCAGGATCAGCGCGTGGGTCAGGCCGAGGGCGAGCGCCTCGCGCACCAGCCCCACCGTGTCGCCGATCGCCGGCGCCCCGGCGCCGATGGCGATCCGCCCGGCATCGATCCCGGCGCGCAGCAGCGCCTCCACCGCCCCAAGCCGCTCGGCCGCGGTGAAGGACGGCCCCTCCCCGGTCGTGCCGAACGGCACCAGGCCATCGCACCCTTGGTCGAGCAGCCACGTCCCGTGGCGCGCGAGCGCGACCGGATCAACCCGCCCCTCGGAATCGAGCGGCGTGGCAATAGCGACCCACAGGCCGCGAATGGTGTCGGACATCAGGCTCCCCCTTTGGGCGGGGGAAGCTGACATTATCCGGCGCCGAGGAAAAGAGGGGCGCTACTCCTCCGGCTCGAAGCCCAGCGACACGCCGTTCATGCAGTAGCGCAGCCCGGTCGGCGCCGGCCCGTCCTCGAACACATGGCCCAGATGCCCCTGGCAGCGCGCGCAATGCACCTCGGTCCGGCGCATGAACAGGCTGTCATCGTCGCTGGTCGCCACCGCCTCGTCGAGCGGCTTGTAGAAGCTCGGCCAGCCACAGCCGGCATCGAACTTGGTCTCGGCCTCGAACAAGGGCTGCCCGCAGCCGGCGCAGACAAAAGTGCCGGCGCGCCGCTCGGCGTTGAGCGGGCTGCTGCCCGGGCGCTCGGTGCCATGCTGGCGCAGCACGCGATACTGCTCGGGCGAGAGGATACGGCGCCACTCCGCATCGGTGCGCGCGGCGGCATCACGGGTCGGATCGTCACTCGACATGCTGTTCTCCCTCGCGGCCCAGAGAAGGGACCTGCCATAAAAGGTGCTCGCTGCGAACAAGACAAGCGGGCGCGCCACCTGTTACGAGTGGGCGATGCTCGCAACCCTCGTCGCCCTCCTCGCCGCCGCCGCCATCGCCGTGCCGCTGTCGCGCCATGCCGGCTTCGGCAGCGTGCTCGGCTACCTCGTCGCCGGCATCGCTATCGGCCCGTCCGGCCTGCGCCTGGTCACCGGCGTCGATCAGATCGCCGAAATCGCCGAGCTCGGCGTCATCATGCTGCTCTTCCTGATCGGCCTCGAAGTCCGCCCCGCGCGCCTGTGGGTGATGCGCCGCGCGGTGTTCGGCCTGGGCAGCGCCCAGGTCGGGCTGAGCGCGCTGGCGCTGGCCATCCTCGCCCATGCGGCGGGGCTGCCCTGGGCCGCCGCCGCCGTGCTGGGCGCCGGGCTGGCGATGTCCTCCACCGCCATCGTGCTGCCCATGCTTGGCGAGCGCGAACTGCTCGCCAGCCGGGCGGGGCGCGACGGCTTCGCCGTGCTGCTGTTCCAGGACCTCGCCTTCATTCCGCTGGTGGCGCTGGTTCCGCTGCTCGGCGGCGGCGCGGCGCTGGGCGACAATGTCTGGCGCCACGTCGCCCTGGCGGCCGCGGCGGTGGCCCTCATCCTGCTGCTCGGCCGCTTCGCCATCCGCCCCGCCTTCCGCGCGCTGGGCGCCGTACGCACGCCGGAGATCTTCACCATCTTCGCGCTGCTCACCGTGGTCGGCACCGCCTTCCTGGCCAATGCCGCCGGGCTGTCACCCTCGCTCGGGGCCTTCATGGCCGGCGTGCTGCTGTCCGAATCGGAGTACCGGCACGAATTGCAGGCCGACATCGAGCCGTTCGAAGGCGTGCTGCTCGGTTTCTTCTTCATATCGGTCGGCATGTCCGCCCGCCTCGGCCTGCTGCTCGCCCATCCGGGGATGATCGCCGCCGGCCTCGCCGCCGTGCTCGCCGCCAAGATCGCCGTCGCCTACGCGCTCGCCCGCCTCGCCCGCCAGGGCGGCGTGGATGCCACCCGCTTCGCCCTGGCCCTGCCGCAGGGCAGCGAGTTCAGCTTCGTGCTGTTCGCCGCCGCCGTCGCCGCGGGCGCCCTCGGCCAGGACGCCGCCGACATGGCGACCCTGGTCGTCGCGCTCTCGATGGTCGCCACGCCCTTGCTCTTCGCCGCCTCGGAGCGCGCGCTGGTCCCG
>JAGXAV010000462.1 GCA_018971455.1 Rhodospirillales bacterium | reverse complement strand
AGATCAACACCCAGCTGGTGCTGGCCACCGCCGAGCAGGCCCAGCGCGAGGCGGCGGCCGACCAGATCCGCGCCGCGCTGGCCGGCCAGGCCGACCTCTATTCGGTGCCGCAGGTGCTCGGCTCGGCGCTGATCCAGCGCCTGCGCGGCCAGGAGGCCGAGGCCAGCGCGCGGGCCGCCAACCTCGCCATCACCCAGCAGGAGGGCAGCGTGGCCCTGCGCGGCGTGCGCGCCGAGCTGGGCGATCTGCACGGGCGCATCCTCGACGAGGCGCGCAAGATCGGCGCCAGCATCGAAAGCGAGGCCCAGACCGCCGGGCTGCGGGTGACGGCGCTGCAAGAGAGCCTGACCCGTCTCCAGGCCAAGGTGGCCGAGCAGGGCAAGGCCGAAATCCAGCTGCGCCAGTTGCAGAGCGAGGCAGACGCGGCGCGGGCAGTCTACATGGATTACCTCAACCGCGCCGAGCGCAGCGCCAATGAGCGGGACATCCAGCAACCCGACGCCGAGCTGATCTCGCTGGCCGGCGTGCCGCTGGCGCCGGCGCCGCCGACGACGCGGCAATACCTCGCGCTCGCCGCCCTCGCCGCCGCCCTGCTTGGCATGGTGGCCGCGCTGCTGCGCGAGCGCATGGAGCCGGGGTTTCGCAGCGCCGAACAGGTGGAGGCGCAGACCGGGCTGCCCGTGCTCGGCTTCCTGCCGCAGGTGCGCAAGCGCGCCCGGGCGCGCGCCCTGGACGGTGCCGATTTCGGCTATGGCGAGGCCATGACGCATGTGCGCGGCATGCTCCAGCGCGCCTCGCTCGCCGGGCATCCGCGGGTGGTGCTGGTGACCTCCGCCCTGCCGCGCGAAGGCAAGACCTTCTTCGCCGTCTCGCTGGCCCGCGCCATGGCGCGGGCGGGGGGGCGCAGCCTGCTGGTCGATTGCGATCTGCGCCGGCCTTCGGTGATCGCCGCTGCCGGCCTGCCCGCGGCACCCGGGCGCGGGCCGCGGGAGGTGGCCGTCACCGGCGGCAGCGCGCTCGACCCGCTGCTGCGGCGCGACACCATCTCCACGCTCGACATCCTCGATGCGAGCGCCGCGGTGCCGGAAGCCGCCGATGCGGCCGCCTTCGTCGCCTCCGGCCAGCTTGCGGCCCTGCTCGGCGAGGCGCGCGGGCGCTATGACCTGGTGGTGATCGACGCGCCGCCTGTGCTCGCCTTCGTCGATGCGCGCGTGCTCAGCCAGCTCGCCGACACGACGCTGCTGCTGGTGCGCTGGCGGCGCACGCCGCGCACCCTGGCGAGCAGCGCCCTGAAGGCGCTGCGCAGCTATGACGCGCGCATCGCCGGCGTGGTGATGACGCAGGTGAACATGCGCGCGCTCGGCGCCGGCGAGGGCGCGCACGGCTACGTGGCGCGCAAATA
The DNA here is from genome assembly GCA_018971455.1 of Rhodospirillales bacterium. Classification (GTDB taxonomy): domain Bacteria; phylum Pseudomonadota; class Alphaproteobacteria; order Acetobacterales; family Acetobacteraceae; genus REEB85. The sequence goes on along the minus strand of JAGXAV010000462.1, from coordinate 1,198 downwards.
CAGCGCCTATTTCAAATAGCCACGCCATGCCGCAGCACGCCCGCCCATGCAGATGACGCTGTTCGGCCTGGCGCTGCTGCCGCTGTGCCTGGCCTGCGCCATGGCGCCGCTGCGGCTGCTGGAACTGGTGTTCATCGCCGCCGTGTTCGGCGCCGCGGCGGCCCTGGTGATCGGCCCGCTCGGCCTGCCGCCGGGCCTGCCGCCGGCGATGCTGTTCATCGGCTACGTGGTGCTGCAATACGCGCTGGGCGCGCGCTACCCGGGGGAGGCGCGGGTCTGGCGGCTGCTGGAGCCGCTGGTGGTGACGCTGGTGTATGCGCTGGCGACGTCGCTGATCCTGCCGCGCATCTTTGCCGGGCAGTTCGACGTGTGGCCGCAGAAGGTCGATGCCGATTATCCGTTCCCGGTGCCGCTGGGCGCCAGTTCGGCGAATTTCACGCAGGACATGTATCTGCTGTCCAACGCGACGCTGGCGATTCTCGCCGCGGTGTTCCTGACGCGCCGGGGTATCGATTTCACCCGCCTGCTGCGGGCCTACCTGCTCGGCGGCGTGCTGGTCGTGCTGGTCTGCTTCTGGCAGCTCGCCAGCCGGATCGCCGGCGTGCCGTACCCCGATACGCTGTTCTATTCCAACCCGGGCTGGGTGATCTTTCCCGCCCAGAGCTTCGGCGTGGTGCCGCGCATCAACGGGCCTTTCAGCGAGCCGGCGGCGCTGGCCTTCTATCTGTCCGGCATCGTCTTCTCCACGGCCTGGATCCTGCTGCGCGGCCATCGCAGCCGGCTGGCCGCCGTGCTGCTGCCCGGCGCCGTGGTCGCCATGCTGCTCTCGACCTCGACCACCGGCTATGCGGTGCTGGGCGCGGGCGGGGCCTTCCTGCTGGCCTATGCGCTGACCTCGGCGCCGCGGCCGGTGGCCGGGCGCATCCTCGCCTTCGGCGTGCCGCTGGTGCTGGTCGGCGTGCTCGGCGCGGTGGCATTGGCGAGCCTCGATCCGAGCTTCGCCAATTCGGTGCAGGAAGTGGCGCAGGCCACCGCCGACAAGGGGCAGGGCCAGTCCTTCGCCGAGCGCACGACGCTCGATCTCGACAGCCTGGGCCTGCTGCTGCCCAGCTACGGGCTGGGCGCGGGCTGGGGCAGCGTGCGATCCTCGAGCCTGATCCCGGGGCTGCTCGCCAATCTGGGCGTGGTCGGCGTGGCG
>JAGXAV010000461.1 GCA_018971455.1 Rhodospirillales bacterium | reverse complement strand
GCGCCCGGCCGCCGACAGCGTGCCGTGCCGGGCGATGGCGAGGAAGGTCTGAAGGTCGCTCCAGTCGAGAAGGGGTTCCATGCGTTTTCGCACACTGAATGTGCGAAGATACCATATTCCATGCGTAAACAGGAATCTTATATCCCATAACGATCGCCGGAGCCGCCGGCCTGAATGGAGCACATCATGCGCGAGAAAAGCGACTACGCCGCCACCCTGCTGCGGGTCACCCTGGGGCTGTTCTTCCTGGTGCACGACTCGGTCAAGATCTTCGTCTTCACCCCCGCCGGCACCGCCGCCTTCTTCGGCAAGCTCGGCCTGCCCCCGGCGCTGGCCTATGCGGTCATCCTGGCCGAGGGCCTCGGCGGCATCGCCCTCATCCTCGGCGCCTACACCCGCATCGCCGCCATCATCCTGGCGGCGGACATGATCGGCGCGCTCGTCACGGTGCATCTGGCCAACGGCTTCCTGTTCACCGATGCCGGCGGCGGCTGGGAGTATCCGGCCATGTGGACGGTCGCCCTGATCGCCCTGGCCCTGCTCGGCAACGGCGCCTACGCTCTGCCGCTCGGCAAGCCCGCCGCGCCCCGGACCGCCTGAAGGGAGGCCATCATGCTGCCCAGCCTGTTCGTCAGCCATGGCTCGCCCATGCTGCCGCTGGTCGAGGCACCCGCGCGGGATTTCCTGCGCGGGCTGGCCGCGACCATGGAGCGGCCGAAGGCGATCCTGGTCGCCTCGGCGCATTGGGAGACCGAGCGCCCGGCGGTCAACGCCGTCACCACCAACGCCACCATCCATGATTTCTACGGCTTCCCGCGCGCCCTCTACGAGCTCAGCTACCCGGCGCCGGGCGATCCGGCGCTGGCCGAGCAGGTCAGCGACCTGCTCTGCGCCGCCGGCCTCGCCAGCGAGGTCGATCACAGCCGCGGGCTCGACCACGGCGCCTGGGTGCCGCTGCTGATGGCCTATCCCGACCACGACATCCCGGTGCTCCAGGTTTCGGTGCAGAGCCATCTCGGCCCCGCCCATCACCTGCAACTCGGCCAGGCGCTGGCGCCGCTGCGCGCGGAGGGGGTGCTGATCATCGGCTCGGGCAGCTGGACGCACGACCTGCGCCGGTTCCGCGGCGCGGCGATGGACGCGCCGGAAACCCCGGACGTCACCGCCTTCGCCGACTGGATGGACACCGCCCTCGCCGAAGGCCGGCGCTGCGACCTGCTGACCTATCGCAACAAGGCGCCCTACGCCGCCGACCAGCACCCGACCGAGGAGCATCTGCTGCCGCTCTTCGTCGCCATGGGCGCCGGCGGGCCGACCCCGACGCGCGTGCACAAGAGCGCCAGCTACGGCTTCCTGCGGATGGATGCCTACGCCTTCGCCTGAATCCGCGCTAAGGAGGGGCATGATCGGCGCGCAACCGGCGGCGGGCGTGGCGGCGGCTCTGCCCGATGGGCAGCGCATCTACGCCATCGGCGATATCCATGGCTGCGCCGACCGTCTGGCCGCGATGCATCGCCGCATCGCGGCCGACCTCGCCCACCGCCCGGCCGCCCACGCGCTGGTGGTGCATCTCGGCGACTACATCGATCGCGGACCGGAGAGCGCGGCCGTGATCGAGATGCTGATCGCCCCCTTTCCCGCCCTGCCGGGCACCAGAGCGCCGCGCGTCATCAACCTGCTGGGCAATCACGAGGACATGCTGCTGGCGACTCTCGCCAGCGGCGGCCAGCCGGCGGCCGATTCCTGGCTGCGCAACGGCGGCGGCGACACCCTGGCCAGCTGGAAGCTCTCCTGGCGCGACGGCCCGGCCGCCTGGGCGCGCGCCATCCCGCCCACCCATCTCGGCTTCCTGCGCGGACTGGCCCTCATCGTGCGCGCCGGCGGCTACGTCTTCGTCCATGCCGGGCTGCATCCCGGCCGGTCACTGGCCGCACAGACGCGCGACGATCTGCTGTGGATCCGCGAGCCCTTCCTCTCCTTCGCCGGGCCGCTGCCCGCCTGCGTGGTGCACGGCCACACGCCGGACGACGCGCCGGTGCGGCGCGCCAACCGCATCGGCATCGACACCGGCGCCGTGCTCGGCGGCGCGCTGACCTGCGCCGTCCTCGAAGGCCGCGACGCCGCCTTCCTGCAAACCTGACCCGCCGCCGCTTGCAACCCCGCCGCCGCTTCGCTACGGGACGCCATGGACCGTGCGCCAACCGACGTGATGCCCGAGCCGACGCCGGCTGAACTGGCGGCCGCCATCCAGCGCCTGGCCCGCGCCAGCGTGCTGGTGATCGGCGACGCCATGCTGGACCGCTACGTCTATGGCGCCGTCGAGCGCATCAGCCCCGAGGCGCCGGTGCCGGTGCTCGCCGTGCAGCGCGAGATCGCGCTGCCGGGCGGCGCCGGCAACGTGGTGCGCAATCTGGGGGCTCTCGGCGCGGCGGTCGCCTTCGTCTCGGTGGTGGGCGACGATCAGGCGGGCTCGGACCTCACCGGGCTGATCGGCGGCCAGCCGGGCGTCGAGCCCTGGCTGCTGGTGCAGGGCAGCCGCATCACCACCACCAAGACCCGCTTTGTCGCCGAAGGTCTCTGCCTGCCGGGCCACGCCCTGCTGCGCGCCGACCGC
>JAGXAV010000460.1 GCA_018971455.1 Rhodospirillales bacterium | reverse complement strand
CTCGAGTGCTGCCGCGTTGGTGGCCGCATCGCCGCCGCGGATGGCCGCCACCGGCGCCCGCGGCAGCCCGGCCTGCTCGGGCGTCACGACGAAGCTGCTGATCGCGCCGTCGCGCAGGGCGACCACCTGGTTCTCGCCGGCCACGGTCAGCTCATCGAGCCCCTGGCCGTGCACCAGCCACACATCGGTGCTGCCGAGATTGGCCAGCGTCTCGACCATCGGCCGCGCCCAGGCCGGGTCGAACACGCCGGTGAGCTGGCGCGTCACCGAGGCCGGGTTGGCCAGCGGTCCGAGCAGGTTGAAGATGGTGCGGGTGCCGAGCTCGACGCGCGGGCCGGCGGCGTGGCGCAGCGCCGCGTGGTGGCGCGGCGCGAACAGGAAGGCGCAGCGCACGATGCGCAGGATCTCGGGCAGCCTTTCGAGCCGCACATCGACGTCGATGCCCAGCGCCGTCAGCACGTCAGCACCGCCCGTGCGGCTCGACAGGGCGCGGTTGCCGTGCTTGGCCACCGGCACGCCGAGGCCCGCCAGCACGAAGGTGACGGCGGTGGACACGTTGAGGGTGCCGGCATTGTCGCCGCCGGTGCCGCAGACATCCATGGCGCCCTCCGGCGCTTCCACCCGGCTCATGCGCGCGCGCATGGCGCGCACCGCCCCGGTCAGCTCGGCCACCGTCTCGCGGCGCACGCGCATGGCCATCAGCAGCCCGGCGATCTGCGCCGGCGTCGCCTCGCCGGACATGATGGTGCCGAACGCCTCCTCGGCCTCGGCCTCGCTCAGGCTCTCGCCGCCGGCAAGGCGGGCGAGCACAGGCTTGAGATTGCTCGACATGATGGGTCTCGGTCAGGCCGCGCGGGCGGCCGTGTTGGCGCCGCGTGCCAGGGCCAGGAAATTGCCCAGCAGGCGGTGCCCGTGCTGGCTGGCGATGCTCTCGGGATGGAACTGCACGCCGAAGACCGGCATGGCGCGATGGCGCAGCCCCATGATGATGCCGTCCGCCGTGCGCGCGGTCACAACCAGATCGGCCGGCAGGCCGCGCGGCTCGACGGTCAGGCTATGGTAGCGCGTCGCGTCGAAAGGGCTTGGAATATCGGCAAAGATATCTGTGCCGTCATGCAGGATGGGGCTCAGCTTGCCGTGCACCGGGCTGGGCGCGCGCACCACCTCGGCACCGAAGGCCTGGGCGATCGCCTGGTGGCCGAGGCAGACGCCGAGGATCGGGATCTGTCCGGCGGCGGCGGCGATCAGGTCGAGACAGATGCCGGCCTCGTTCGGCGTGCACGGGCCGGGCGACAGCACGATCGCCTCGGGCGCGAGCGCCATGGCGCCGGCCACATCGAGCGCATCATTGCGCCGCACGTCGCAGACCGCCCCCAGATCGCCCAGGAAGTGGACGAGATTGAAGGTGAAGCTGTCGTAATTGTCTATTAACAGGATCATCGGCATATTCTGTCCGCCGGCGGGCGCAGGGTCAAATCGGAAGCCACCGAAATCCTGCGCCGCGGGGATGCCATACCGGAGGGCCGATATGCAGAGGGCGCAGAGACTGGCTGCTCGAACGCATTGAATATCCGGGTTATGCTGCGAAAATGAATTTTCTGACACCCTTTGCCCGGAGCGCCCTGCCGCTTCTGGCGCTGTTGTGCTTGGGCGCCCAGGCGGCCCGGGCGCAAAGCCCCGCCACCGCACCCGCCCTGCTGTCGCAATCGCCGATCGCGGCGCCGGCGCCCATGCTTGCCGCACCCCTTGCTCCGGCACTGGTGCCGTTTGCGCCCCCGGCCCCCCTGCCGCCGGTCGCAGGGCCGGCGCCGGCCGCGCCCGAATTGCCGGCCTGGCAGCGATTTGCCGTGGCGGCCCCGCCGGCCGACGGGCGCCCGACGATTTCCTTCATGTTCGACGACATGGGCCTCAACCGCCCCGAATCGGCCCGCGCCGCGGCGCTGCCGGGACCGCTGACCCTGTCATGGATGCCCTATGCGGAGGATCTCGCCCGGCAGGTCGCCGACGGGCGGGCGCATGGCCATGAGACCATGCTGCACATGCCGATGGAGCCGCTCGGCCACACCGATCCCGGGCCGCACGCGCTGCGCACCTGGCTCTCGGCTAGCACCAACCTCGCCTATCTGCGCGCGGCGCTGGACAGCGTGCCCGGCGCCGTCGGGCTCAACCAGCACGAGGCCAGCGTAGCCTCGCTCTCGGTGCCGCTGATGGACCTGGTGATGGGCGAGCTGCACGCCCGCGGCATGTTGTTCGTCGACAGCGTGACGATCCCGCACTCGGTTGCCCTGGCCCGCGCCCGGGCCGCCGGCCTGCCCGCCGTGGCGCGCGACGTCTTTCTCGACAATTCATCGGACCCGGCCGCCATCCGCGCGCAGATCGCCGTGACCGAAAGCATTGCCCGCCGCTACGGCCATGCCATCGCCATCGGACACCCGCGGATCAACACCGTCGATGTGCTGGCGCAATACCTGCCCACCGTGGCGGCTCGCGGCTTCGTGCTGTGGCCGGTTTCGGCGACCGTCGCCGCCCAGAACCGCATCGTCGCCAGCGCGGCGCCCGCCGTCACCCCGCGCTGAGCGTGCGCCGGACCGCCGCGCGCCAGCCGGCGTAGCGCG
>JAGXAV010000459.1 GCA_018971455.1 Rhodospirillales bacterium | reverse complement strand
ACCGTGCGGTCGATCTCGGCGGCCAGCGCCAGCAGGATGGCGGATTCGGCCCCGAAGGAGGAGACGATGGCCAGCCGCCCAGGATAGGCGCGGCACATGGCCTCTTCGAGCAGCGCCCGGCCCGACGGATCGCGGGCGGCTGTGGTCAGGGCGGGAGGCAGGTCGGAGATGCGCATGCTGGTGCCAAAACTGTGGTTTCGGCTCCAGCATGCATGAATCGACGAATCATGAAAGTGGAATCTATATTATACGCACGAACTGGGTTAATCCCCACCCGGCAGCGCCGGGCGGGGATCATGCCTCACCCCTTCGGCGCGGCAGCCAGCTTCGTCCCGGTCGCCGGGTCGAGGAACAGCACCGGGGTCTTGCCGCCCGACTTGAAGTCGAACAGGTCCATCATCGAGCCGGTGGTGGCATCGAACGAGCCGCCGCCGAGGCGCGCGCCATGCAGCCAGTTATCTTCGATGAAGCGCACCACCGAAGCCTGGCTGATGGCGGTGTGGCTGACAGAGTTGGCCTTCACCCAGGGCGAGATCACCAGGAAGGGGATGCGCGTGCCGGGGCCGCAGCGGCCATTCACCGGCTTGCCGGCCACACCGGCGAGCGGCGTGCCCGTACCGCACTTGCCCGGCCCGTCGAGCTGGTCGGCCTGCGGGTCGGCCGAGGCATTGGTCGGCTTGGTGAAGGCGTGATCGTACCAGCCATCCGAATCGTCCCAGGTGATGACCACGGCGGTGGTCTTCCAGTCCGGCTGCTGCTCCAGGAAGTTGATGAGCTGCACGCTGCCGGCCTGTTCGTCGAGCGGGTCGGAGTAGCCGGCATGGCCGTCCTGGTAGGAGGGCAGCTTGATGAAGGAGACGGCCGGGAAATTGCCGGCGCGCACGGCGGCGTAGAAATCGTTGAGATCGTATTCGTGATTGGCCGGCTCGGCCGTCTTGCCGTCGGCGGTCACGCTGCTGCCGATCGCCTGCACCGAGCTCGGGCGGGCATGGGTCGGGTTGGCGGTCGAGGTGTAGTACTGGAACCAGTTATGGTGCGGGATGTAGTCAGCGACCTTGGCGCCGACGACGGTGGACAGCGTGCTGCGCTTGCAGCCGGTGCTGCCATCGGCATTCTTCACTGAAAGGTCGAAGCCTCCCATGAAGCCGCCCCAGCTGATATGGGCCGCGTTGAGCAGGTCGCCGATGTTCTTGCCGGTCATCAGCACCTGGTCTTTCGGCGAGGAGCAGACATCGTCGGCCGGATCGACATCGTTGATCATCGTCAGGCCGCCCTGGCCATCATTGATGTAGTACGAATAGGCGGCCATCGTGAACGGCTTTTTGGTGGTCGCGACGATGTGCATGCCGTTGGTCTGGCCGGCCACCACTTCGAGCGCGCCGGGGGTCGAGGGCCCGTACGTGTCGGTGTAGGCGTTGTCGCTCATCGCGAAATGCTGGGCGTACTGCCACAGGCCGGTGACGGTGTTGCCGTCGTAATACCCCATCACCTGGCCCGGCGCGGCGAAGGCGCCCTTGCCGCCCGGCGAGCCCTTGCCGGTGAATTTGGGGAACAGATCGGCCTTGCCGCCGTTATAGGCCTGCTGCTCGGCGGTGTAGGCATGGTTCTGGTCGGCGGTGGCGGCCTGCGAGCGGTCGAGGCGGAAGGGCTCGGCGGCGGCGGCGCCATTGGCGGCACCCGCGTTGGGGTTGCCGGTCAGCAGGTGGGCGGCGGCCAGGTTGTTCACCGCGGGGGTGCCGGCAGCGGCCGTGAAGGCGGGCTCGCCGGCCTTGTTGACGCTCTTGGGGTAGGTCGCGAAGTAATGGTCGAACGAGACATTCTCGTTGAACAGCACGACGAGATGCTGGATCGGGGTGGCCGTCGGCGCCGGGGCGGCAAGGGCGGCGGCGCTCCCCGCCAGGGTCATCAGGGCGGCGGTGGCAAGCAGGCCTTGGCGATGCATCATGGGGAATCCTCACGACGAAATGTGGCGCGGTTCTAGGGCAAGGCTGCCGGGCCGCGTGTGAATGAATTATGACCCATGCGGCCCCTGTCATGCATCAACTCCCGCGGCGCCAGGCTCAGGCGAGCGTGGGATCCAGCCGGTCGCGCAGCCAGTCGCCGAGCAGGCTGACGGCCAGCGTGGTCAGCACGATCACCAGGCTCGGCGCGAGCAGGATCCACGGCGCGCGCAGCAGATATTCCCGCCCATAGCCGACCATGCTGCCGAGGCTGGTCATCGGCGGCTGCACGCCCAGGCCGAGGAAGGACAGGCCGCTCTCCAGCAGCACGATGTCGGGGAAGGCCAGCGTCGCGCCGACGATCAGGCTCGCCGCGACATTGGGCAGGACGTGGCGCAGATAGACCCGTAGCGGCGTCGCGCCGAGCTGGCGGATTGCCGCGGCGTAGCCCTGCGCCTGCGCCGCCATCGCCAGCCCGCGCGCCATGCGGGCGTGGCGTTCCCAGCCATAGAGGCCAAGCAGCGCGACGAAGAGCCACAGCGAAGTGCCGAGAAAGGCCAGCACGGCCAGGGCCAGGATGAGGAAGGGAAGGCTCGCCTGAAAATCCACCATCAGCAGCACGAACTGCTCGACCCAGCCACGGAAATGCGCGGCGCAGAAGCCCATCGTCGTGCCGAACGTCACCGCGATGGCGGT
>JAGXAV010000458.1 GCA_018971455.1 Rhodospirillales bacterium | reverse complement strand
TATGATGTGTCGTGGACCTATGACGGGATCGAGGAATGGCTTGCCCTTCACACCGCGCAGTACCCGAACTTCGCGCCGCATTTTGATGCCCGCGTTCCCGAGGAAATCAAGGGATTCGCGCCTCCCTTCCTGACCAAGCTGAACGAGCCGGGCCTCGTCCAGATCTGGACCGGCATGATGGTTCGCACGGCGCCTGACTGGAGCCTGCTGGTCCGCCCCTGCCCGAACCTGCCGCGCGATGGCGGCTTTGAACTGTTCGAGGGCGTGATCGAGACCGACCACTGGTTTGGTCCGATCATTACGAACCTGCGCCTGACCAAGACCAACGTGCCGATCCGCTTCGACGCCGACTTCCCGCTTCTCCAGGTCCAGCCATTGCCGCGGCCCGCGTTGGATGAGCAGGCGCTCAACAATTTCGGCGCCGTCACGGAGATCGAGAGTCTGGAGCCGGAGGATTGGGACCGTTTCTACGATACGGTGGTGCGCCCGAACGTCATCGAGGCGCGGCCCCAGGGGTTCTATGCGACCACGGCGCGCAAGCGGCGCCGGGCGGAAGGCCGGGAATAGACGCGGACCCCGCCTATTCCGGCACTCCGGCCAGCCGCAATCCGGCGGCAAAGACGTGGAGATGGTCCTTGTGTTCGAACAGGCCGCCGGCGATGAACTTGCTGACCGTGAAGTCCGGCTCGATCATCAGCAGCCGGCGCAGGATCATGTCGGCTTCCTCCTTCGCGCCGAGATGCCCGAGCGCCGAGAGGTAGGGCTTGCACGCGGCGGAGAAGCCCGGGTTCATTTCGCTGACCGCCCGCCCGCGCTCGACCGCGCCGGTATAATCCCCGTTCAGCAGGGCGATCATGATTCCGGTGGTGTCGAAGAGGAAAGCGTGGGGGTCGAACGGCGAGAGCTTCTTGTAGCGGTCCATGCGCTGCGCCGCCTCGTTCAACTCCCCCATGTAGGTGTGGGTCATGGCCGACAGCGCCCACGCCATCGGCAGATTCGGATTGAGCGAGATCGCCCGATCATGCAGGGCGAGCGCCTCGCGCATGCGGCGATGCAGGAAGGCGCGGACATGTCCCGCGATGGTCAGGCCCTTCGCGTCCTGCGGATCGAGCATGATGGCGCGCTCGCCGTGGCGCCCGGCGTTCTCCATCACCTCCTGCCGGTTATCCGCCCAGCCCTGGCCGAACAGAAACAGGAGCCAGAAGGCGTACCAGGCATGCGCCGCCGCGTAGTCGGGCTCCTGGGCGATGGCCTGCTTGAGATACTCGCCGGCCTGCATGAAGAGCGGCTTTTCCAGGCGGGCGATGAGCGGGATGGCGCGCAGCGTCAGGTCGTAGGCCGAGGCGTCCTGGGCCGGGCGGCTGCTTACCCGCTGCGCCTCGATCAGCAGGATCTCGGGGTCGATCTGGGCCACCACCTCGGCGGCGATGTCGTCCTGGAGCGAGAGAAGGTCGCGCGAATTGCGGTCGAAGCGGCGGGACCAGACAACCTGGTTGCCGGCCCGCAGGTCGAGCAGGCGCAGGCCGATGCGCAGCTTGTCGCCGACGCGCTGGATCGAGCCGTCGAGCAGGAAATCGATGTTGAAGGCGCGGCGGATCGCCGTCTCGTCGCGCGTCTGCGTCGCGTAGCGCGCCAGCGAGCTCGACGAGACCAGGAACATCCAGCGGAAGCGGGCCAGGGCGGAGGTGATCTCCTCGGCCAGGCCGGTGGAGAGATGGCCCTCCGATTCGGGCAGGCCGTTGATCTGCAGCGGCAGCACGCCGATGCGGGCGCCGCCGCGCGTGAGATGCGTCCGCGTCATGCCTTCGGGGCGCGATTCCGGCCGCGCCTCGGTGCGCGGCACCGCTTTCCCGTCGGCCGCGCGCGCCTCGGTGCGCGGCTCGATGCGCGGTTCCGGCCGCGGCGGCGTCGGGATCGGGCCGGCGGCACGGATATCGGCCAGGACGCGCTGCGTCTCCTCGGAGGGTTGCGCGTCGAGCTGGTCGGCCAGCACGCTGCGGCAGCGCTCATAGGCCTGGATCGCCATGCCGCGCTCGCCGCGCGCGGCGTGCGATTTCATCAGCGCTCGCCAGGCGCCCTCATGCGCGCGGTCGATGCGCAGCAATTGCTGGGCGGCGGGGATGGCGACGTCGGGATCGGACAGGCCGCGCAGCAGGTCCTCGGCCAGCTTCCGGCCGCGATCGCGCACCCGTTCGCGCTCCGCCGCCAGCCAGGAATCGAAGCTGGGATCGAGGCCGCTGAGGTCTTCCAGCAGATCGCCGTCGAGCAGCGACAGCGCCGCCGGATGCTCGACCGAGGCACGGGTGACTTCGTCCACGTCGATCCAGGTGGTACCGGGGCGCAGGCTCAGATGGTCGCGATTGACCGCCAGGATGTCGGCCCCGGCGGGGGCGAGGGATTCCAGCAGCCGATGGATCTCCTGGCGCAGGGAGGCGCGCGCCTGCTCCTCCGGCCGGCGGCTCCAGAGCAGCTCGGCAAGCCGCCCGCGCAGCGCCGGTCGCGGGGTGGAGAGTGCCACGATCGCTAGCAGCGCGCGGGTCTTGCGTCCCACCGGCAGCACGTTCTCGGCGCTGAAGGTCCAGGCCTCCATCTGCCCGATCAGGCGCAGGCGCAACACCGCCCCCGGCGGCATGCCCC
>JAGXAV010000457.1 GCA_018971455.1 Rhodospirillales bacterium | reverse complement strand
CGAGGCGAGCGGGGCGGAGATGGTCACCGTGGCCGTTCGCCGGGTCAATCTTTCGGACCCCAACGCCCCGATGTTGCAGGATTTTGTCGATCCGAAGCGCTACACCTACCTGCCCAACACGGCCGGCTGCCACACCGCCAGCGACGCCGTGCGCACCCTGCGCCTAGCCCGCGAGGCCGGCGGCTGGAACCTCGTCAAGCTCGAGGTGCTCGGCCCGCCGCCGCATCTCTACCCCGACATGGCCGCCACCTTCGAGGCCGCCGAGGCGCTGCTGCGCGACGGCTTCGAGGTGATGGTCTATTGCGCCGACGACCCGGTGGCGGCCAAGCGGCTCGAGGAGATGGGCTGTGTCGCCATCATGCCGCTGGGCGCGCCGATCGGCTCGGGGCTGGGCATCCAGAACCCGGCGATGATCGCCATGCTGATCGAGCAGGCCGGCGTCCCGCTTCTGGTCGATGCCGGCGTCGGCACCGCGTCGGACGCCGCGATTGCCATGGAGCTCGGCTGCACCGCGGTGCTGCTCAATTCGGCGATCGCCCATGCGCGCGAGCCGGTACGCATGGCGCGGGCCATGAAGCTGGCCGTGGAGGCCGGGCGGCAATCCTTCCTGGCCGGGCGCATGCCCCGCCGCATGGGCGCCGACCCGTCGAGCCCGCTCACCGGGCTGATCCGCTGAACGGGCTGATCCGCTGAACGGGCTGATCCGCTGAACGGGCGAAACCGGCTGTCATAAAAAACCGCTTGCACCGGGGGGGTGGGGGTCCTATGTGCGCCTCCACGCAGCAACGCACGTGCCTCTGGCCCCTGGGGTTACGCAACGACGTCAAGCGTTCTGGCAATCGTCTGGTCGCTGGTTCGTTCGACCGTTTCGCAATCATCGCCCGTCGCCTTTACAGGCGGGCGTTTCATCAGGGGGCCTCGTGCGATGACTCCAAAAGTCGCCCGTTTCCTTGTTGAGCAGCAGCCGGCCACGCCGTGCCTGGTGCTCGATGTCGATCGCGTGGAAAGCAATTTCCGCGCCCTGCAGGCAGCGTTGCCGCTGGCGCAGATCTACTATGCCGTGAAGGCCAATCCGGCCCGCCCGGTGCTGGACCGGCTGGTCGGCCTCGGCAGCCGCTTCGACGCGGCGAGCTTCGAGGAGGTGTCGGCGTGCCTGGAGGCCGGCGCCGCCCCCGCGGATGTGAGCTACGGCAACACGATCAAGAAGGTTTCGGCGATCCGCGCGGCGCACGCCGCCGGCGTCACCATGTTCGCCTTCGATTCGGCCGAGGAGCTCGACAAGCTCGCCCGCCACGCCCCTGGTGCCCGCGTCTATTGCCGCATCCTGGTCGAGAATGCGGGGGCGGACTGGCCGCTCTCGCGCAAATTCGGCACCACGGTCGAGATGGCGCGCGACCTGATGATCCGCGCCGGCGAGCTGGGGCTGGACCCGTACGGCCTGTCCTTCCATGTCGGCAGCCAGCAGACCGCCACCGCCTCCTACGAGGCGGCGGTCGGGCGGGTCGGCATGCTGTTCACCGATCTGCGCGACGCCGGGGTGAAGCTGCGCATGCTCAATCTCGGCGGCGGCTTCCCGGTCCGCTATCACGACGAGGTGCCCGGCATCGACGCCTTCGGCGGCGCCATCATGCGCGCGATGACGGAGTGCTTCGGCAACGATCTGCCGGAGATGGTGGTCGAGCCCGGCCGCTTCATCGTGGGCGATGCCGGCGTGGTCAGCAGCGAGGTGGTGCTGGTCAGCCGGCGCGACCCGGCGAGCGAGGTGCGCTGGGTGTATCTCGATATCGGCCGTTTCGGCGGGCTGGCCGAGACCGAGGGCGAGGCGATTCGCTACCGCATCGCCACCCCGCATGATGGCGGGCCGACCGGCCCCGTCGTCGTCGCCGGGCCGACCTGCGACGGCGCGGACATCCTCTACGAGCGCAGCAATTACCGCCTGCCGCTGGCGCTGGCCTGCGGCGAGCGGGTCGAGCTGCTCGCCACCGGCGCCTACGTGACCACCTATGCGAGCCAGCGCTTCAACGGCTTCGCGCCGCTGGCTGAACACTACGTCTGAGTGCCTTCCGGTCGTGTCCCCCCTGGCGGGGGGCACGATCGGCGCTATGTTCCCTGCTCTCAACCGCGCGGGGGATACGCCATGAGCACCATCACGATCGCCGCCACCGACAAATCCGGCAGCTTCGATGCCTATCTCGTCGCGCCGAAGACGCAGCCCGCGGGGGCGGTGGTGCTCATCCAGGAGATTTTCGGCGTCAACGCCTCCATGCGCGAGACCGCGGCGCAGGTCGCCGATCTCGGCTTCTTCGCCGTGGTGCCCGACCTGTTCTGGCGCATCGAGCGCAACGTCGATCTCACCGACAAGACCGAGGCCGAATGGGGCCGGGCCTTCGCGCTGATGAACGCGTTCAATCCGGCCACCGGCATCGAGGACCTCAAGGCGACGCTCGCCGCCGCACGCGCGCTGCCCGGCTGCAACGGCCGCGCCGGCACCATGGGCTACTGCCTCGGCGGCCGGCTCGCCTTCATGATGGCCGAGCAATCGGATGCCGACGTCAACATCTCCTATTACGGCGTCGGGCTCGACTCGCTGGCCGGCGACATCGGCAAGGTGCAGAAGCCGCTGCTCGTGCACATCGCCGACAAGGA
>JAGXAV010000456.1 GCA_018971455.1 Rhodospirillales bacterium | reverse complement strand
GACGAAGCGGATCATCCGCTCCTTGGCCAGCCGCTCGCGCGTCACCGCGCACCGCCGCAGCGGGCCACGCTCGGGTTCGTCCCCCAGCCCGTCCCCCTGCTCGTTCCCAGGGTCTTCCGCAAGCACGCCCCCCGGGCCGATCCCGGCCGCGCCGGGCGGCGGTGCCGCGGCATTCTTCTCGGTGGTGTCAGGGTTCGGCGTGGCCCGCCTCCCCTGCGCCGTCATCGGCACTCCCGCCTTCGCCCTCGGCGAACCAGTGGGCGCGCGCGGCCATGATCACCTCATTGGCGGCCGCCTCGTCCATATTGGCCTCGCCGACGATCTCGACCAGCTCGTCGGAGGCCAGATCGGCGAGATCGTCGAGCGATTTCACGCCCTTCTCGCCCAGCGCCACCAGCATCGCCGGCGTCAGCGCGGCGATGGCGGCCACCTCGTCACTCACGCCCAGGGCGGTGCGCTTCTCGGTCAGCTCGTTGTCGCGCTTGATCAGATGCTGCTCGGCGCGGCGGATCAGCTCCTCGGCCACCGATTCATCGAAGCCCTCGATCTCGGCCAGCTCGTCGAGCGGCACGAAGGCGAGTTCCTCGATGGTGTTGAAGCCCTCGGCCACCAGCAAGCCGGCAATCACGTCATCGACATCGAGCGCCTCAACGAACAGCCCGGTGCGGCGGCGGAACTCTTCCTGCCGGCGCTCGCTCTCCTCGGCCTCGGTCAGGATGTCGATGTCCCAGCGCGTCAGCTGGCTGGCCAGGCGCACATTCTGCCCGCGCCGCCCGATCGCCAGCGAGAGCTGGTCGTCCGGCACCACCACCTCGACGCGCCCGGCCTCCTCATCCATCACCACCTTGGTGACCTCGGCCGGCGCCAGCGCGTTGACGACGAAGGTCGCGGCCTGCGGGCTCCACGGAATGATGTCGATCTTCTCGCCCTGCAACTCCTGCACCACCGCCTGCACGCGCGAGCCGCGCATGCCGACGCAGGCGCCCACCGGGTCGATCGAGGCGTCGCGCGAAATCACCGCCATCTTGGCCCGGCTGCCCGGATCGCGGGAGACCGCCTTGATCTCGATGATGCCGTCATAGATCTCCGGCACCTCCTGGGCGAACAGCTTGGCGAGGAAGCCCGGGTGGCTGCGGCTGAGGAAGACCTGCGGGCCGCGCGTCTCCTCGCGCACGTCGTAGATATAGGCGCGCACGCGGTCGCCGTTGCGGAAGCTCTCGCGCGGGATCAGCTCGTCGCGCCGCAGCAGCGCCTCGGCCCGGCCAACCTCGATCATCAGATTGCCGTACTCGGTGCGCTTGACGACGCCATTGACGATCTCGCCGACGCGGTCCTTGAACTCGTCGTACTGCTTCTTTCGCTCGTACTCGCGCACCCGCTGGACGATCACCTGCTTGGCGGTCTGCGCGGCAATGCGCCCGAAATCGATCGGCGGCAGCGGATCGACGATGAACTCGCCGACATTGATCCCCGGCTGGAACTTGCGCGCGATATGGACCGGGATCTGGGTCTCCTCGTTCTCCACCGTCTCGACCGCCTCGGTCCAGCGGGAGAGGCGCACATCGCCGGTCTTGCGGTCGATGGTGGCGCGGATGTCCTTCTCATGGCCGTACTTGGCGCGCCCGGCCTTCTGGATGGCCTGTTCCATCGCCTCCAGCACTTCGTCGCGCTCGATCGACTTCTCCCGCGCGACGGCGTCGGCGACCAGCAGCAGCTCCGGGCGGGCGATGGCGGTATCCATAGTGGCCTCTCAATGGGTCCTGGTTGGGTCGGTCAAGGTCGGCGGGGCACCGGCGGCGATCAGCGCGTCGGTCAGCAGCAGCTTGGCGCGGCGGATATCGGCGAGCGGCAGGGCGAGTTCGGTGCCGTCATCGAGGCGCATCCGGGCGTGCGTCGCGTCGGCGCCGAGCACGATGCCGGTGATGCGCCGCCGCCCGTCGAGCGGGATCGCCATCTCGGCACGCGCGGCATGGCCGGCGAAGCGGTTCCAGTCCTTCACCCGGGTCAGCGGCCGGTCGATGCCCGCCGAGCTGACCTCCAGCGTCCAGGCGCCCGGAATCGGGTCGGCGACATCGAGCACGGCGCCCACGGCACGGCTGATCGCCTCGCAATCCTCCACGGCGATCAGGCTGCCATCGGCCCGGTCGGCCATGATCTGCACGGTCGGCCGCTCGCGCCCGAGCACGGCGACGCGCACCAGCTCATAGCCCATGGCGGCCAGGCTCGGCCCGATGGCATCGGCGATGCGGGCTTCGAGACCGGTCAGCAGCGGAAGATCAGCGTTCAATGCAAAAAAGGCGGCCCGCGAAGGCCACCCCCCATAGCCGCGGAAGATGATGTATCGCAGCTAGATAATCCCCTGCGCCCCCGGTTGCAAGGGGCGCGTTGCGGCGGCGCCCGGCGGCACGATACAAGGCGGCGATGAACGACCTCCCACTCGCCGCCACCCGCGCGCCGGATCTGTGCCCCGAGCTGTGCATCGTCATCCCGGTCCTCAACGAGCGCGACAACATCGCCCCGCTGGTCGCCCGGCTCGACGCGGTGCTGGCGGGCATCGCCTGGGAGGTGATGTTCGTGGACGATGACAGCCGCGACGGCACCCGCGCCGCCATCGCCGCCATCGCGCGCACCGACCCGCGGGTGCGCCTGCT
>JAGXAV010000455.1 GCA_018971455.1 Rhodospirillales bacterium | reverse complement strand
TGGCTGCATGCTGGCGAGCCTCGGGACGGAGGGCGCGCGCGACCCGGCCTTGCGAGCGGCCCTCGCCGCCGGCGCCGTGGGGCTGGCCGAGGTGCTGGCCGAATTGCTGGCCGCCCGCCATCCCGGGGCCGGGCCGGGCGCCTGCGAGACTGCGGCGCTGGGCATCCTGGCGGCGATGAATGGCGGGCTGGCGCTGGCCCGCGCGCTGGCCGACGAGCCCGCCCGCTCTGGCGCCGCGCTGCGCGGGGCCGCCACCGCCGCCCATGCCGCCGTCGATTGCTTCGCCCCCACCGATTCCGCTCCCGGTCCCGCCTGATCCCGTCCCGAGAGGATTGCCCATGCTCTCCGACCCGCTCGCCGCCTTCCTCGCCCGCCGCGGCATCCATTACGGCTGGGTGATGGTGGCGATCACCTTTCTCACCATGCTCGCCACCGCGGCCGCCATGGGGATGCCCGGCGTGCTGATGCTGCCGCTGGAGAAGGAATTCGGCTGGGACACCGGCTCCATCTCCGGCGCGCTGGCGCTGCGTCTCGCGCTGTTCGGCATGGTCGGCCCCTTTGCCGCCGCGCTGATGCAGCGCTACGGGCTGCGGCGCACCATCTCGGCGGCGCTGGCGATGATCGTCGTCGGGCTCGTGCTGGCCTCGCAGATGCACGCGCTGTGGGAGTTGTGGGCGAGCTGGGGCGTGCTGGTGGGCCTCGCCACCGGCATGACGGCCCTGGTCTTCGGCGCCACCGTCGCCAATCGCTGGTTCGCCACCCATCGCGGCCTGGTGATGGGGCTGCTGACGGCGAGCAACGCCACCGGCCAGCTGCTCTTCCTGCCGGTGGCGGCCTGGCTGGCAGATCATTACGGCTGGCGCATGGCGCTCGCCCCGGCGGTGATCGCCTGCCTGTTCTGCCTCGTGCTGATGCTGCTCTTCGCGCGCGACCATCCCGGCGAGCTTGGTCTGCCGGCCTTCGGCGAGAGCCGGGTGGTGGCGCCGCCCACGCGCGGGGCGGCCGGTAGCGCCGTGCGGCTCAGCCTGGCGGCGCTGCGTGACGGCGCGCGCAGCTGGGTGTTCTGGATCCTGTTCTTCACCTTCTTCGTCTGCGGCCTGTCCACCAACGGGCTGGTGCAGAACCACTTCATCCCGCTCTGCCACGATTTCGGCATGACCGACGTCGCCGCCGCCTCGGTGCTGGCGATGATGGGGGCGTTCGATTTCGCCGGCACCATCCTGTCGGGCTGGCTGTCGGACCGTTTCGACAATCGCTGGCTGCTGTTCTGGTACTACGGGCTGCGCGGGCTGAGCCTGCTGGCGCTGCCCTATTCGACCTTCACCTTCTACGGGCTCAGCGTCTTCGCCATGTTCTACGGGCTCGACTGGGTGGCCACCGTGCCGCCCACGGTCAAGCTCGCGGGCAGCGCCTTCGGGCGCGAGCGCGCGCCGCTGGTCTTCGGCTGGGTGTTCATGGCCCACCAGCTGGGCGCGGCCAGTGCCGCGCTCGGCGGCGGCCTGTCGCGCGACGCCTTCGCGTCCTACCTGCCGGCCTTCGCGGTGGCCGGGGTGGCCTGCCTGTTTGCCGCCATGTCGGTGCTGACGGTGCGGCACCAGCAGGCGGCGCGGTTGCGCCCGGCCACCTGAGTCCGGCGATCTGACTTTGGCGACCTGACTCTGGCGATCTGACTCTGGCGGCGGCTTTGCTTCGGCGCCAGGTTCGCGATATCCCGGCCGGCGGATCTGGCAACGCGCGAAAGGTCAGCATGCGCCAAGGAAGACCGGCCCCGATCATGCCCGTGCTGCTGCTGGCCGTCGCCGCCCTGCTGGCCGCGGCGGGGGCGGCGCGGGCGCAGGACACGCCGGCGTCGGGCGATCTGGCGCCGGGCCTGCGCTGGGCACAGGTTTTCATGGACCGCATGGTGCGCGTCGCGGTCCCCGCCGCTCCCGCCCACGCTGCCTCCGGCGATGCCGCCCACGCCGCTCCCGGCGATGCCGCCCACGCCGCTCCCGGCAATGCCGAGCGCGCCGGCTACGGCTTCATCGTCGGCGAGCAGATGCTGCGCGTGCAGGGCCGGGCGCAGCCCTTCGCCGCCCTGCTGATCGCCACCGCCGACAATCTGGTGCGCGGCGCCACCGCCGCCGCGCCGCCGGTGGTGACGTTCTACGGCGATCTCTCGCGCTCGCTGCCGGCCAGCGTGCTGGCGACGCATCTGGCGCCGGAGCAGGGCAACCTTGCCGTGCTGCTGGTGCTCCGCCCGCCCAATGCGCGCATCCGCCCCATTCCGGCGATCGACACGGCGGCACTCCTGCCGGGCATCTTCGCCTGGCAGATCGGCCGCCCCGACCAGTGGCTGCCGGCCGAGACGCCCGGCCGCTTCGCCGCCCCCGATAAGGGCTGGCTCACCTTCGACGGGCTCGACGGCGAGGCCGGCGCGCTGGGGGCCGCGGTGCTCACCGATCGCGGCCTCGCCGGCATGGTGGCGGGCGCCGCGCCGGATGGGCGCACGCGGGTGCTGTCGGTCGAACGCATGCGGGCGGCGCTGCGCGGCTGGCGGCTCGACTGGACCATCGCCGATCCCGGCGCCGTGCCCCTCGCCGGCCCCGCCGCAGCCGCCGCCTCGGCGCTGCCCGCCGCGCCGCCGGGCGGCGGGGACCGGCGCGGCCTGTCGGTGCTGCC
>JAGXAV010000454.1 GCA_018971455.1 Rhodospirillales bacterium | reverse complement strand
CGCCGGCGCCGATCTCGGCCTGCACGCGCAGCGCGGTGGCCGGGAAGGCCTGGTCCGGCGTCGAGGTCGCCAGGATGATGGCATCGACGTCGGCCGCCGCCACCTGCGCATCGGCCAGCGCCGCGCGCGCCGCCCGCGCCCCCATGAAGGCGCAGCTCTCATGCGGCTGGGCGAAGTGGCGCTGGCGGATGCCGGTGCGCTCGCTGATCCATTCGTCCGAGGTATCGACGGTCTTGGCCAGATCGTCGTTGGTCACCACCATCTCGGGCAGATAGGCGCCGACCCCGGCGATCACCGCGCGCACCGTGCCACCCGCGCCTGCCACGTGCGGCACCGCCCGCTCAGCCGGCAACGGTGGCGGCGGGGGGCTCGGGGGGGAGTGTGCCGGCGACCGCGACGGCCTCAGCTGGTCCATCCTTGGCTCCCGTTCTGGGCTGCAGGCCGGTGATGCGTCCGAGTCCGTCGCGAATCCGTTCATTGAAACGGTGTACCACCATGTCCATGGCCACATCCACCGCATGGGCGAAGCCGAGCGCATCGGTCCCGCCATGGGATTTCACCACCACGCCGTTCAGGCCGAGCATCACGGCGCCGTTGTAGCGCCGCGGATCGAGCCATTCGCGCAGCCGGTCCAGCCCCGGCCGGGCCAGCAGATAGCCGATGCGCGCCAGCAACGAGGAGGTGAAGACCTGCCGCAGCAGCGCGCTGACCAGCTTGAGCGCGCCCTCGCCCGTCTTCAGCGCCACATTGCCGGTGAAGCCGTCCGTGACGATGACATCGGTGGTGCCGGCGGCGATGTCGTGGCCCTCGACGAAACCGTGGAATTGCGGCCCGATATGGCTCGCCCGCAGCACATCGGCCGCCTGGCGCAGCCGGTCATCGCCCTTGAGCTCCTCCGAGCCGACATTGAGCAGCCCGATGCTGGGCGCCGTCAGGCCGAGCACGGTGCGCGCGAACACGTCGCCCATGACGGCGAATTCCACCAGGTTGCGGGCATCGCAGACGACGTTGGCGCCGAGATCGAGCATCACCACGTCGCCGCGCGCCGAGGGGCCGATCGCCGCCATCGCCGGCCGGTCGATGCCGGGCAGCGATTTCAGCACGATCTTGGCCAGCGTCAGCAGCGCGCCCGTATTGCCCGCCGAGACCACGCCCTCCGCCTCGCCGGCGGCCACCGCGTCGATCGCAACCCGCATCGAGGCGCCGCGCAGGCGCAGCGCCGCGGTCGGCTTCATGTCGTTGCCGATCGCCTCCGGCGCATGGCGCAGCGTGCAGGCCTTGGCCGCCCGCTTGTGGCGGGCCAGCAGCCCCTCCAGCCGCGCGGTGTCGCCCACCAGCAGGAAGCGCGCGCCGGGATGGCGTTCGGCTGCCAGCGACAGCCCCTCGACGACGACATCCGGCGCATGGTCGCCGCCCATGGCATCGATCGCCAGCGTGAAGGCCGCCGTCAACGCGGCAGCACCCGGCGGCGCGGCGCGCGATACAATCGGCAATGAACAGAGGTCATTGCCGCGCGTATCAGACGCGAACGGCGCCCTTGAGGGCCTTGCCGGCGCCGATCACCTCGCGGCCGTCATAATGGCCGCAATGGCTGCACACATGGTGCGGGCGCTTGAGCTCGCCGCAATTGGCGCACTCGGCATGGGCCTCGGCGCCGATCGCCTCGTGGCTGCGGCGCATGCCCCGCCGCGACGGCGAGGTCTTCTTCTTCGGGACGGCCATGGGACAAAGCCCCTCCGGTCTGCGTGCCGCTCCGCCGCGCGCCCCGCCGTTACGCGGCGGCAGACGAGGCGGGTGCGGTCACTGAATGGCAATAACGCGAGCCGCGCCGTCTAGCAGAGCCCCTCCGCCCCCGCAAGCCGCGCGCGCAATTTCCGCAACCTCGAAAGAGCCGGCTGGTCCGATCCAGGCGCGTGGCTCCCGGGCGTCGCGGGCCGCCCGCCGCACGATCAGCGCCCGCCCGGCGGCCTGCGGCGCGCGAGGGCGGCGAACGGGCCGCCCGCCTCCTCCGCGGCCGCCTCCGGCAGCACCGCATCGGGCCGACGGGGATAGGGATCGAGCGCCAGGCCCAGTTGCTCGGCCGCCGCCTCGCCGAGGTCGATCTCCCCGCCCGCGTAGCCGATCTCGTCCACCGATTCGGGGTCGGGGTCATCGCTCTCCTGGCCCGCCGGCACGAAGCGCACGGTGAAATCCTCCGCCACCTCGGTGTCGAACGGCTCCAGGCTGACGACACAGACCCGCACCAGCCGCGCGCGCAGCTGCCCCTCGGCGCGCACCGCCCCGCCCGGCTCGGGCCGGAGCGTGAACCCGCATGACAGCGCATGGATGCCCGGCACCGCCATGCGCGTGGCCAGCGCGGCGCATTCCTCCGCCGTCGCGCGCACCTCGTGCAGCAGCCCGCCGGGCGGGATCCGCGCCACTGAGAGCGGACGATGCAGTTCGGCCGTCATGCCGCAACCCCCTCCGGCGCCAGGAAATCGACCTCCCCGCGGGCAAGATCCGCCAGACCCTGCCGGCCCAGATGCGCGTCCTGCGCCACCACCAACCGGGCCAGCCGGCCCGCCTGCCCGCCGGCCGCGCCGCGCCACACATTGCGCACCAGCGCCGCCTCCAGCCCCTCGAGATCCGCCGCGTCCAGCAATGCCTGATAGGCGGCCGAGCGGCCA
>JAGXAV010000016.1 GCA_018971455.1 Rhodospirillales bacterium | reverse complement strand
GGGCGCACGCTGCTCGCCATTTCGGCGGGCGGGGACGCGGCCCTCGCCGCGCCCTCCGGCGGCCTCTCCGCCACCCGCCGCATCGAGGCGCCGGTGCCGGCGATCCTGCGCGTCTCCCTCGCCCGCGGCGACATGCTCGCCGTCTGGTGGTCGCGCGCCTCGCTGATCGGCAGCAGCGCGCTCATCGTCATCTCCTTCCTCGCCCTCAGCATCCTGGCGGTGCGCCGCACCGAGCAGCGCGAGCTGCGCAGGCTCGAGCAGATGGTCCTGCCGCGCGAGCACATCGCCGACCGCGAAAGGCTGCTTGCCGCCGTCGCCACCATCGCGTGCGACCTCGCCGATTGCGAGCTGCTGGACACCGGCCAGGCGTCGCAGATCCAGCGCCCGCCCGGCCAGGCGCCGCCGGAAGAGGGCAGGGGCATCGCGCTGGCATTGCTGCGGCCCGATCTCGTGCGCATCGGGCCGTTGCTGTTGCAGCATCGCCACGCCGCCCGCTTCAGTGCTACGGACCTCGCCTTCCTGCGCGTGCTGGCCGAATTCGCCCGCCGCACCGTGGCCCAGCAGGACGCGGTGGCCGCGGCCCACCGCGAGGCCGGGCAGGCCCTGGCCGAGCGCGACAGCGAGCGCGCCGCCCAGCAGGCCGTGCAGAGCGAGATGTCCGACGCCAGCTTCACGCTGGACGGCGATTGGCGCATCGTCGCCACCAACCGCAACGCGGACCGCCTGCTCGGCGAATACGCCGACGATCTGCGCCACCGAACCCTGTGGAAAGTCTTCCCCGAACTCGTCGGCACGGTGTTCGAGAGCCAGTGCCGCCGCGCCCTGCAGGACCAGCACCCCGTCGCCTTCGAGATGCGCTGGCTGCGCTCGGAGAGCTGGATCGCCGTGCATGCCTATCCGCGCGCGCCGGGCCTGGCCGTCTACATGCAGGATATCAGCCGCCAGATCGGCATCGACGACCGGCTGCGCGAGGCCGCCAAGATGGACGCCATCGGCAATCTCACCGGCGGCATCGCCCATGATTTCAACAATCTGCTGACGGTGATCCTCGGCAACATCGAAATCCTCGACCTCGAACTGCCCGAGCGCGGCGAGATCCGCGACATGCACGAGCAGATCCGCCGCGCCGCCCAGACCGCGACCGAGCTGACCCACCAGCTCCTCGCCTTCGCCCGCCGCCAGCCCCTCTCGCCGGCGGATGTCGATATCGGACGCCTGATGATCGGGCTCGACGGCCTGCTGCGCCGCACCCTCGGCGCCACCGTCACCGTCGATATCCGCGTCCCCGAAGGGCTGTGGCACGCCCGCATCGATGCCGCCCAGCTCGAGGCGGCCCTGGTCAACCTCGCCCTGAACGCCCGCGACGCCATGCCCGGCGGCGGCCGCTTCACCCTGGAGGCCGCCAATCTCGCCCTGCGCAACCCGCAGACCGACGCCTTCGGCGAGATCCGTCCGGGCAATTACGTCGTTATCTCCGCCGCCGATACCGGCGCCGGCATCCCCCGCGACGTCATCGGCCGGGTCTTCGAGCCGTTCTTCTCGACCAAGCCCTCCGGCCGCGGCACCGGGCTCGGCCTGTCCATGGTCTATGGCTTCGTCACCCAGTCCGGCGGTCATGCCCGCATCGCCAGCGAACCCGGCCGCGGCGCGGTCGTGCGGCTCTATCTGCCGCGCGCCGCCGGCAAGCCGGCGGCCGGCGGCGGCGGGGGGCTGCCCTATGCCGACCCGCCGCGCACCAGCCCGCCCTTCGCCGGCCCGTCCACCCCGACGTATTCCATCCCCTCCGCCCCGATCCCGTCCTCAGCGGGCCCGTCCTCCGCGGGCCCATCCTATCCGGGCCCGTCCGCCATGGGCACGTTCAACTCCGGCCCCTCCCAGGCCGGCGCGCGGGCGGCGCCCGCACCCCCGCGCCGCGCCGAGCCGCCGCCGGTCAGCACGGGCGGGCAGGGCCTGCCGGGCGGTGCCGAGCGCATCCTGGTGGTCGAGGATTCCGACATGGTGCGCGACTACGCCCAGGCCGTGCTGGGCGGGCTCGGCTACGCCGTCACCGTCGCCGCCGATGGTCCGGAGGCGCTCGCGCTGCTCGATCGCGGCCTGTGCCCCGAGCTGCTGCTGACCGACGTGCTGCTGCCGAACGGGCTGGACGGGCTGCAGCTGGCCGAAAAGGTGCTGGCCCGCATGCCCGGCCTGCCGGTGCTGTATATGTCCGGCTATATCGAGAATGTGGATGCCTACCAGTCCCGGCTCGATCCGCAGACGAATCTGCTCCTCAAGCCGTTCCGCCGCGCCAGCCTCGCCATCATGGTCCGCGCCCGGCTCGACGCCGCCCGCCGCGCCCGCTGACACCCTAATTTTGCCCTAAAGTGATGCATCTGTGCATCATGGCTCGTCAGGGCAGGTGAGAAACATCCCGGAACCTGCGATAAACCCTGGACAAAACTGTTAATCTGGTAACTTTATGGTTACCACGAGCGGGTGAGTGCGGTGGTGGGTATGCAGCTCGACGAACTGAATCAGGCGTCAGCCGGCCTCGGTCTCCAGCCGGAACCTTCCGTGTTGCTGGTCGAGGACGATCACGACGTGGCGCAGACCATCCGCCGCTACATCGAACGTGTCGGCATGAAAACCAGCTGGGCCAGCAACGGCGCCGAGGCGCTCCAGATGAAGGAGAGCTTCCGCCCCGACATCGTGCTGGTCGATCTCGAACTGCCGGATGTGGACGGCGTCAAGCTGATCTCCTGGCTCGCCAGCCGGCGCGATTGCGGAATCATCGTGGTGTCCGGCCGCGGCGAGGATGTCGATCGCGTCGTCGGCATCGAACTCGGCGCCGATGATTACGTCACCAAGCCGGTGCCGATGCGCGAACTGGTGGCGCGCATCCGCGCCGTCCATCGCCGCGCCGGGCGCAATGGCGGCGAGGCGGCCAATGTCCCCGCGCCGCCGGAGCCGGGGCAGGTCGTGCTGGGCGTCGTGCGCGTCGATCTGCGCCGCCGCACCGTCACCGCCCAGCGCGCCAACGGTCTGGCCGATGAGTCCATCCACCTCACCGCCGCCGAATTCGTCGCCCTCGAGGCGCTGATCGAAGCGGCCCCCCAGCCGGTCTCGCGGGAGCGCATCTGCCGCCTGGCGCTGCGCCGGCCCTTCCATGCCGAGGATCGCGGCGTCGACCAGCTCATCCTCAACCTTCGCCGCAAGCTCTTCGACGACGAAACCGCCCACAGCGTGATCGTCTCGGTGCGCGGCGCCGGCTACTCGGTGGTGACCGACAAGGAGCTCTTCGTCGTCCGCTCCTGACGAAGCCTAAACAATTTCGCGCCATGACTGGGCTGCCCTCACGGGAAAGCCCATGCACGTCTTCGCGCCCCACAAGCTGCTGATCGCCGCCTGCGCCGCCCTGCTGCTCGTCCCGCAGGCGCGCGCCGCGACGTCCATGCCGGCCACCGCCGCCGCCGCCGCACCCGCCACCTGCCAGAGCGCCGGGGACGCCGCCGAGCGCGCCTGGAGCATCCCCACCGGCCTGCTCGCTGCCATCGGCCGCATGGAAAGCGGGCGCTACGATGCCGCGACCGGGCGCATCGCCGCCTGGCCGTTCACCATCAACGCCGCCGGCACCGGCCATTTCTACCGGACCGCCGACGACGCGATCACCGCCGTGCAGGATCTGCAGATGCGCGGTATCGGCCTGATCGATGTCGGCTGCTTCCAGGTCAACCTGCTCTACCATCCGGGCGCCTTCGCCACGCTCGCCGACGGGTTCGACCCGCAGCACAACGCCGATTACGCCGCCGCCTTCCTCAGCCGCCTCTACCGCCGCACCGGCTCGTGGGAAGCCGCCGTCGCCGCCTACCACTCCGCCACGCCCGGCCTGGGCGAGCCCTATCGCGACCGCGTGCTGGCCGATTGGCAGAGCGGCGGGCTCGCCCTGCCGCACCGCTACGCCGCCATCGGCTTCTCGCACCCGGGCGGCGGCAGCCTGGCCGGCGACCCCTACGTCATCCACATCGCCGCCTGGGCGCCGGCCCAGCAGGCGGCCCTGCCGCGGGTCTGGCGGCCCGGTGCGGCCGCACCCGCGCCCGCCCACCCGCGGGCGTCCAGGGCAGGGCAGGGCGCCATGGCGTCCCCCGTCATGCGCCATTTTGCCCGCCTGCCGCGCATCATCACCCCCGGCTCGTGAGCGCCGAGGCAATCCTTAATCACGACTTAACGTCGCGCATGATGTCCTGAGCCGGACCATCATCGCCGCGACGCTGCTTGCCGGCAGCAACGGCACGGTGGCGACCTCGCGTGTTCAGGAGATACGACATGTTCGCTGTAATGAGGAAGTTCCGTCAGATGCTTGCCGGTGACCGTCGCGGCGTGACGGCGCTGGAATACGGCCTGCTCGCCGCCATCATCGGCGGCGTGGTGATCACCGGCGCCGGCCTGCTCGGCAACTCGCTGGGCACCACCTTCAACACCATCGGCGCGGCGATGACCGCCGCCAGCTAGCTCGCCTGGCTTTCTCGCCGTGCCTGGCGCGGTCCGTCCGCGCCGACAGACTGCCTCACGGCGCGACGATCGGGCGGCTCGCCCACGGGCCACCGATCGTCCGCCCTCTCCCCCCGCAATCCGCCGCACGACCCTCATCGACCCGCCGGCGCGGCCACGCGCACCGGCGCCGATTGTCGGGTATTGCTAGGGATTGTCATTCGTTTGTTCAGCGGCCGGTTGCGTCTTAACACCGAGTTAACACTGCGAATGGTTAATAAATGTTGCCGGCTGGCTCGCCAGGGGCACCCTTCCCGCACCGGACGGGTCATTGCAAATTGGAACAGTGGAGACTCGGCATGTTTGCTCTGATGAAAAAGTTCCGCCAGATGCTTGCCGGCGACCGTCGCGGCGTGACGGCGCTGGAATACGGCCTGCTCGCCGCCATCATCGGTGGCGTGGTGATCACCGGCGCCGGCCTGCTCGGCAACTCGCTGGGCACCACCTTCAACACCATCAGCACCCACATGACGACGGCCTCGTAAGCGCCGCCAGGGATCACGGATGGCCGGCGCCGCAGACCACTCCGCCCGCCGCGCCATCCGCTGCCCGCCCAGCCGTCCCGACCGCGTTCCGCTCGCCGACCCCGTCTGACTATCCGCCGCGAGGACCCGCCATGACCGCCCACAGACTGCTCGCCGCCGATCCTCTCCTGGTCCTGCAGATCGTGGCCCTCGTCGGCGGCGCCGTCATCCTCGTCGCCGCCGCCCTGCACGATGTCGCCGCCCGCACCATTCCCAACTGGGCCCCGGCCGGCCTCGCCCTGTTCGGCCTGGTGCTGCGCTTCGAAAGCGGCGAGCTGCTCACCGGCCTCGCCGTCGGCCTCGCCGTCTTCCTCGTCGCCACCTTCTGCTGGACCCGCGGCTGGATGGGCGGGGGCGACGTCAAGCTGCTCGCCGGCACCGCCATCTTCATGCCGCCCGCCCATGTCACCGACACCTTGCTGGCCATCACGTTGGCCGGCGGTGTGGTCGGCCTTATCTACATGGCCTGGCGCGCGGTGCTGCGCCGCCGCGGCATGGTTCCCGGCCCCCGCCCGCACCAGCTGCTCGCCCGCGTGCTGCGCGCCGAGCGCTGGCGCCTGCTGCGCGGATGCCCGCTGCCCTACGCCTCCGCGATCGCCGTCGGCACGCTGTTCATGCTCGCATCAAGGTAACCAGTCATGGTTCTGCGCATCATCGTTTTCGTCATGATGGCTCTCGGCCTGGTCGGGTTCGGCACGGTCGCCTGGCTCAGCCTGCAACCGCCGACCGCACAGGCCTCGGCCGCCGCCCAGAAGGTCGCCGACGAGGCGGTCCTGGTCGCCGGGCGCGACCTGCAGGCCGGCTCGCTGCTCAAGCCTGACGATATCGGCCTCGTCCGCATGCCGACCGAGAAGGTGCCGGCCGGCGCCAGCCTCGACAGCCAGGCCTCGCGCCAGCAGCTCATCGGCTCGATGGTCCGCCGCCGCCTCGGCGCCGGCGAGACCCTGCTGCCGGCCGACCTGCTGCGCCCCGGCGACCACGGCTTCCTCGCCGCCGTGCTCGGCGCCGGCATGCGCGCCGTCACCATCGGCGTGGACGCCATCACCGGCAGCGCCGGCCTGATCTGGCCGGGCGACAAGGTCGATGTGCTGCTCACCCATCAGCTGGAAGGCCCGGGCCTCGCCCCCGGCAAGCGCGTCGCCGCCGAGACCGTGCTGCAGAATGTCCGCGTCATCGCCATCGACCAGCAGCTCGTCCAGGGCGCCTCGCCGGGCAGTGCGGACTCCAAGCCCGCCACCACGGTGACGCTGGAAGTCACCGCCGATGACGCCGAGCGCGTCTCCGTTGCGGTGCGCCTCGGCCGGCTCTCGCTGGTGGTGCGCTCGGCCCGGCCGACGCCCCCCGACGACAAGCCGAATCCCGGCCCGGCCATCACCTGGGCGGGCGACGTCTCGCCAGCCCTCAACAGCGACACCAAGGTCCTGACGCCGAACGTGGTCAAGGTCTATCCGGGCAACGCTGCCGGCACGGAGTACAAATTCTGATGCGCACCTTCTCTCTCGCGGCAATCGCCCTTGCCGTCTTCCTCCCCGCCAGTGGATGGGCCCAGGTGCCGATCCATCACCCGGTGCGCCGCGTGGTGCATCATCCGGCGAAGCACATCGTCCGCGCCGCGGCCCGCAAGCCCGCGGTCCCCTCGACGATCACCTCGCTCTATGTCGAGGCCGGCAGCGGCCGTGTCATCACGCTCTCGGCCTCGGTCGCCAACGTCTTCGTCGCCAACCCGAAGATCGCCGAGGTGCGGCCGGCCAGCCCGACCAGCCTCTTCGTCTTCGGCGTCGTCGCCGGCCACACCACGGTGGCCGCCCTCGACGCGGCGGGCCACACCATCCGCCAGTATGAGGTGACGGTCCGCCCGTCGCGCTTCGGCGCCAACCAGGCGCAGGCGACGATCGCCAGCACGCAGCCCGGCTCCAAGGTCCATCTCGACGCCCAGCCCAAGGCCCTGGTGCTGAACGGCAAGGTCAAGACCCCGGCCGACGCCGCCGCCGCCGCCGCCACCGCCACCGCCTTCGCCGATCCTGGCCAGGCCGTCACCGACAACCTGCACGTGCAGGGCCAGATCCAGGTCGGGCTGCGGGTGCGCATCGCCGAGATGTCGCGCAGCGTCACCCGCGCCCTCGGCATCAATTGGCAGGCGCTCGGCACGGTCGGCAAGTTCGCCACCAGCTTCTCCACCGCCAACGCCATCTCCGCCGCCGCCGGCGTCAGCAACGTGCTGAGCGCCGCCTATAACGGCGGCGGCAGCAGCATCAACGGCCTGATCGACGCGCTGGCCCAGGACAATCTCGTGCACGTGCTGGCCGAGCCCAACCTGGTGGCGATGAGCGGCGAGTCCGCGAGCTTCCTCGTCGGCGGCGAGTTCCCGATCCCGGTCGCCCAGCAGAACAACACCGTCACGGTCGACTTCAAGCAGTACGGCGTCGCGCTGGACTTCGTGCCGACCGTGCTGGCCGAGAACCGCATCCGCCTGCGCGTCCGCCCGGAGGTCAGCCAGCTCTCCACCCAGGGCGCCGTGCAGATCAGCGCCGGCAACTCCTCGATCTCCATCCCCGCGCTGACGGTTCGCCGCGCCGACACCACCGTCGAGCTCGGCAGCGGCCAGAGCTTCGCCATCGCCGGCCTGCTGTCGGACCAGACCACGCAGAACACCAACGCCCTGCCCGGGCTGGGCGAGCTGCCGGTGCTCGGCGCGCTGTTCCGCTCCGACAGCTTCCTGCGCAACGAGACCGAACTGGTGATCATCGTCACCCCCTACATCGTGCGCCCGGTCAGCAACCCCAAGACGCTGCACCTGCCCACCGATGGCTTCACGCCGCCCACCGACCTCGAGCGGCTGCTTCTGTTGCGCCAAGAGGGGCGCGTCACTCCGGGGACGGCCCAGCGGGTTCCCGGCCAGGCAGGATTTGCGGTGCAATGAACATGATCTTCCCCGTCTCGCTGCGCGCGGCAATGGCCGGCGCCGTCATCCTGCTGCCGCTCGCCCTCGGTGGGTGCGACACGATCGACCCCTTCAAGCGCCCGGGCATGTGGCGGCCCGACGACGCCAATGCCTTCAACCTGCAGGCCCAGGTGGCCGACCCGCACGACCTGGTGATGGGCCGCGGCACCGACATGGCCGACGGCGACACCGCGGCCAAGGCGATCGAGCGGATGCGCGCGGACAAGGTCAAGCCGCTGGCAGCCAACAGCATCGTCAAGATGGGCACCAACTAGCCGCACGGCCACCGAAGCAGATGACGACAGCGAGAACGACGGAGCGCATTTCCCATGTCAGAAGCTGAAGCCCAGGTCCGGCCGCGCGCGGGCGGCGACACCGCCCCCGGCGCCGGCCGCCACGACCGCCCCGACCTCATCGCCTTCGTCGATGACGGCGCCACCGAGACCGCGCTGCGCGAGGGCCTCGCAGAGGCCAATGGCGGCGACATCGACATCCGTCGCGGCGGCATCAAGGCCGCCGTCGCCGCCCTGCGCAGCTCGCACACGCCGCGCGTGCTGATCGTCGATGTCACCGGCGTCGAGCAGCCGCTCTCGGCCCTGCACGACCTCTCCCTGGTCAGCGAGCCCGACGTGCGGGTGCTGGTCATCGGTGCGCTCGACAATCTCGATTTCTACCGTGAGGTCACGCGCGGCATGGGCGCGCTCGAATACCTCACCAAGCCGCTCACCCGCGATCGCGTCACCCGCCATTTCGGCCCGCTCCTCACCGGCGCCGGGCCGGTCTCCGAAACCGCCCTCGGCGGGCGCATCATCACCGTCACCGGCGTGCGCGGCGGCGTCGGCGCCACCACCGTCGCGGTCAACCTGGCCTATCATTTCGGCGTCACCGCCGACCGCCACACCTTGCTGCTCGACCCCGATCTGCACCGCGGCATGGCCGCGATGCTGCTCGACAGCCCATCCGGCCCCGGGCTGCGCTCGGCGCTGGAGGCGCCGGAGCGGATCGACGAACTCTTCGTCGAACGCACCGCCCAGCCGGTCTCCAACCGCCTGCACGTGCTGGCCGGCGAGGTCAAGATGGCCGAGCAGCCGGGCTACGTGAACGGCGCCGCCCAGGCGCTGCTCGCGGCGCTGGCCAAGCGCTACAATTTCGTCGTCGGCGATGTGCCCTTCGCGCCCC
Organism: Rhodospirillales bacterium; assembly: GCA_018971455.1. Classification (GTDB taxonomy): domain Bacteria; phylum Pseudomonadota; class Alphaproteobacteria; order Acetobacterales; family Acetobacteraceae; genus REEB85. The sequence continues at coordinate 4,444 of JAGXAV010000016.1, read as the reverse complement.
ATCCGCTGTTCCGCGACCTGCTCGAACAATCCCAGCAGCGCGTGCTGGTGATGGAGCCGACGCTGGCCTGCATCCGCGACACGCTGCGCCTGCTGGCACTGCCCTCGCCGGCGGCCAAGGATCGCCGCCCGGTCATCGTGCTCAACCGGCTCGGCCGCCGCGGCACGCTGACCCGCCGCAAGGTTGAGGACGCGCTGAAGGCGAAGGTTGACATCGTCATCCCCGACCTGCCGCGCAGCGTCGAGGCGGCGGCGACCATCGGCGAGGCGGTCACCGCCAGCCGCAACGGGTTCCGCAAGGGCATCGTCGAACTGGCGCGCCTCACCGCCTTCGTCCGCCTGCTCGATGGCGCCCCCGGCGCCGTCGAGCCCGAGAAGCCGGCGCCGGCCAAGCGCTGGCGCCTGTTCGGGAAGGGGTGAGCATGCACGCACCGGTCCCCGCCTTCGGCCGCCGCGCCGCCCCGTCCGAGACGGTTGCCGCCAAGCCGGATCCCGCCCCGGCGGCCGCCGTGCTGGCCGCCTCGGCTGCCGCGACCCCGCCGACGGCCGAGCCCCTCATCGCCGAACTGCGCGCGATGTGCCTGTCCAAGCTTGATCCCAGCGCGGTCGCCACCCAGCCGGCCGAGGTGCTGATCCCGCAGGTCGAGCTGCTGATCTCCGAGATCGCCACCGAGCGGCGCATCCAGCTCAACGGCCGCGAGCAGCGCCAGCTCGCCACCGAGCTGGTGGACGACATGCTCGGCCTCGGCCCGCTCGAGCCGCTGCTCGAGGATGAGTCGATCAACGACATCATGGTCAACGGCCCGAATTCGGTCTTCGTCGAACGGCGCGGCAAGGTCTTCGCCGCCGCCGTGCGCTTCCGCGACACAGCCCATCTCATCAATGTCTGCCAGCGCATCGCCGCCGCCGTCGGGCGGCGCGTCGACGAGTCGAGCCCGATGGTCGACGCCCGCCTCAAGGATGGCAGCCGCGTCAACATCGTCGTCCCCCCGCTGGCGCTCGACGGGCCCTACGTCTCGATCCGAAAGTTCAGCAAGAAATCGATCGACTTCGCCAAGCTGATCGAGTTCGGCGCGATGTCGCGCACGCTCGCCCGCGTGCTCGAGATCGCCGGCCAGATCCGCCTCAACATCATCATCTCCGGCGGCACCGGCTCGGGCAAGACGACGCTGCTCAACGCCACCTCGCGCCTGATCGACCACGGCGAGCGCGTCGTCACCGTCGAGGACGCGGCCGAGCTGCAACTCCAGCAGCCCCACGTCGTGCGCCTGGAAACCCGGCCGGCCAACCTCGAAGGCCGCGGCGAGATCAACCAGCGCGACCTGGTGCGCAACGCCCTGCGCATGCGCCCCGACCGCATCATCATCGGCGAGGTGCGCGGCTCGGAGGCGTTCGACATGCTCCAGGCGATGAACACCGGCCATGACGGCAGCATGTCCACCATCCACGCCAACAACACCCGCGACGCCATCACCCGCATCGAGAACATGGTGCAGATGGGCAGCATGGGGCTGCCGCTCTCGGCCATCCGCACCCAGATCGTCAGCGCCGTGGACATCATCGTGCAGACCGAACGCCAGCGCGACGGCGGCCGGCGCATCACCCAGGTCACCGAGATCTGCGGCATGGAAGGCGATGTCGTGCTGCTCAACGACATCTTCCAGCTGGTCATCGAAGGACAGAACTCCGACGGCCGCCTGATCACCCGCTACCGCACCATCCGCAACCGCCCGGCCTTTCACGACCGGCTGGTCTATTTCGGGCTGGAGCGCGCCTGGGCGTCGGCCATGGAAGAGGTGGACGACTGATGCACAACCTGCTGCTGCTGCTGTCGATCGCCTTTCTCGGCCTCGCCGGGCTGGGCGGAAGCGCGTTCATGGTGGTCGCCGGCCAGGCGCGCCAGGAGCGCATCAAGCAGCGCTTCGCCTCCGCCACCGCGGTCAACGGCCGCCCGCGCCGCGCCGAGATGCCGCGCCTGCGCCGCGTCGATGTCGACCAGCAGGGCAATTCATGGCCCGATCGCCTGGCCGGCCTGTTCGGGTTCAACCCCAAGCAGCAGGCCAATTATCCGGTCAAATGGTATTTCGTGCTGGCGGTGCTCCTGCTGATCGCGCGCCTGCTCTCGGGCGTGCTGGTGGCGCTGCTCGGGCCGATCCTGTGGGTGAGCCTGCCGCCGATCTGGGTGTTTTCCAGCCGCACCGTCTTCAACATGATGGTGATCCGCCGGCGCGCCAAGCTGCTGTCGCAGTTTCCCGACTGCCTGGCGATGATCACCCGCTCGGTGCGCGCCGGCGTGCCGCTCACCGAGGCGCTGCGCGTCGTCGCGCGCGAGAGCGCGGAGCCCTCGGCCGGCGAATTCAGCCGTGTCATCGGCGATCTCGCCATCGGCGTGCCGATCGCCGACTCGCTCCGCGCCATGGCCGACCGCAACGACATCGCCGAGTTCCGCTTCTTCGCCACGGCACTTGCGCTGCAGAACCAGACCGGCGGGCGCCTCGGCGAGACGCTCGACAATCTCGGCCAGATCGTGCGCAAGCGCCTCGCCCTGAAGGCGCGCGGCCACGCGCTGGCCTCGGAGGCCAAGACCACGGCGATGATCCTCGGCGCGCTGCCGCTGCTCACCACCGGCGGACTCTACTTCATCAACCCGACCTATCTCGACATGCTGTTCTACGATCCCTCGGGGCAGATCATCCTGATGGTGGCGATCGGCATGCTCGGCACCGGCGGTTTCGTGATGAAGAACATCATCGACAAGAGCCTCCAATGACCGGGAACCTTCTCCTGCTGCGCATCGCCATCGTGCTGTGCGCCGTCCTTTTCGTCGGCGCGCTGGTGATGATGCGCGTCCTCGCCCGCGAGAAGCGCATCGATGCGCGCCTCGCCGCGGTGCGCGACGGCACCGGCGGCAACACGCCGGCCACGAAACGCCAGGCCGGCCACGAGGCGATGCAGATGGTGGCCGGCCTCGGCCAGGGCATCCTGCGCAGCGGCGTGGTCTCCGGGCAGACCGTCGAAGCGGTGCAGAAGAACCTCATCCGCGCCGGCATCCGCGACAAGAACGCGGTGGCGATCTTCATCTCCGCCAAGATCATCCTCGTCATCCTGCTGCCGGCCCTGCTGTTCCTGGCGATCCACAACATCGTCACCATCCCGATGCTGCGCAACGCCCTGCTCGGCGGCGGCGCCATCGGCGGCCTGCTCGGGCCGGACTACCTGCTGGCCGGCATCCGCAAGCGCTACACCCACCAGATCTCCGCCGGCCTGCCCGACGTGCTGGACATGATGGTGATGTGCGCCGAATCCGGCCTCAGCCTGGAACCGGCGCTGCTGCGCGTCGGCCAGGAGATCATGCCCGCCCATCCGGCGATCGGCCAGGAGCTGCTGATCACCTCGAACGAGTTCCAGATCAACCCGGACAGCCAGTTCGCCCTGAACAACCTCATCGAGCGCACCGGGCTCGTGGACATCAAGCGCGTCGTCGGCACGCTGGTGCAGACCCTGCAATACGGCACGCCGCTGGCCGACGCGCTGCGCGTCCTCTCGGCCGAGATGCGCCAGGAGATCTTAACCAGATTCGAAGCCAAGGCCGCCAAACTCCCGGTGTTCCTGACGCTGCCCATGATGGTGTTCATCCTGCCGACCATGTTCCTGATCATCGGCGGGCCGGCCATCCTCCAGGCGGTGCGTCTGTTCAAACACTGAGGTGCCGCCATGCGCTATGCAGCCCTGCTTCTCCTCGCCGCCGTCGCCGGATGCGCCGCGCCGCAGAACGCTACCACCGCCGCCGCCGGCAGTCCCGGCGAGCGCATCGTCGATGCCGCCCTCTCGGCCGGCACGCCGGACGTGGCGATCCGCGTCAGCTCCGGCCTGCTCGCACAGGATCCCAAGAATGTCGGCCTGCTGATGCGCCAGGCAAACGCCTACATCATGACCGGCAACCGCGCCGCGGCCGCCGATGACTACCGCCGCGTCCTTACCATCCAGCCCGGGCTGGAAACCGCCGAACTCGGCCTCGGCAAGCTGCTGATCGCGACCGACCCGCACGGCGCACAGGTCGTCTACCAGGGCATCCTGGCGCGCCAGCCGCGCAATGCCGAGGCGCTGAGCAATCTCGGCGTCGCGCTCGACCTGCAAGGCCAGCACGCCGCCGCCCAGAAATCCTATCGCGAGGCCCTCGTCATCACCCCCAACGCGGTGCCGGTGCGGCAGAATCTCGGCCTCTCGCTGGCCGTCTCCGGCAATCCGGAGGAGGCGGTGCAGATCCTCGGCCAGCTCGCCCGCGAAGGCGACAATGACCGCCGGGTGCGCGACAATCTGGCCATGGCCCTCGCACTCACCGGGCGCACCGACGAGGCCGACAAGATGCTGCGCGAGGAGCTGAGCCCGGCCGACGCCGAAAAGGCGCTCGCCGCCTACAGCCAGCTCGCCGCCAACACCGCGCC
>JAGXAV010000453.1 GCA_018971455.1 Rhodospirillales bacterium | reverse complement strand
GCCGCCCGGCCGCGTCGCGCGCCACCGCCCCCACCGTGCCGTGCCGCGCCGCATCGTCGCGCGTGTCCGCGGCGGCGGTGCGGCGGCGCTCCAGCTCGTCCTGCAGGGCCTGCCAGCGCCGCTCGGTGCGGAAATAGGAGTCCTCGGCAAAGGCCAGCCCCTGCGCCCGGCAGAAGGCGAGCGCCCCGGCGCCGATCAGCAGCACATGTTCGGAGCGCTCCATCACCGCGCGCGCCGCCAGCACCGGGTTGCGCGGGCCGCAGATGCCGGCCACCGCCCCGGCCGCACGCGGCGCGCCGGACATGATGGCCGCGTCCATCTCCAGCCTGCCGTCGCTGGTGAACACCGCCCCCCGGCCGGCATTGAATTGCGGGTCATCCTCCAGCGCCATCACCGCGGCCGTCACGGCATCGACCGCCGGCCCGCCGCCGGCCAGCACGCGCTGCCCGGCGAGCAGGGCGGCGCGCAGCCCGGCATGATGGCCGGCCTCGGCCTCGGCGCTCATCGCCTCGCGCCGCATGGTGCCGGCGCCGCCATGAATGGCCAGCGAATAGATCATGCGTGTCCCTCCTCAGCGCAGGCTGGCCGACATGGCCGACAGCGTGTTCACCCAGCCGATCACGGCGGGCATGGTGTCGGCGGCGAAGGCGACGCCGCGCGGGCCGACGCGCTCGGCCACCGGAATGGTCGCCGCCAGATCGGCCAGCGCCACCGTGCTCATGTCGATCTCCAGCCGGTAGGGGCCAGGGAGGGTGAACGGCGCCGCGCCGCCGATGTCGCGCACCGCCCGTTCGGCCTCGGCGCGGATGCGTGCCCGCGCCTGCTCGGGCGAGACCGCCCGCGCCGCCCGCTGGCCGAGCGCGTGCTTGACCACGGCGATGCGCGCCCGCGGAAAATGCGGCGCGCATTGCGCGGCCATCCGGTCATCCCCGGTGAGCAGGATCACCGGCACGCCGAGGCTGCCGGCATAGGCGCCATACAGCGTCGCCTCCGCGCAATCGACGCCGTTCACCCGGATGGCGGAGAAGGCGAACCCGTTCACCGTATGCGACAGCACGCCATGCTGCCCGGCGCCGGCATGGTAGCCGGTGCAGAAGGCGCCATCGAACCCGCCATCGAGCCCGGCGAACATGCCCATCGCCTTGGGCCGGCCTAGGATCAGCTCGGCGCGCGGATCGAGCTCCTCGGCGATCAGGTTGGTCATCGGCCCGTGGCTGTCATTGACCAGCACGCCGCTCGCCCCGCCATCGAAGGCGCCGGCGACCGCGGCACTCACCTCCGCCGTCATCAGCCGGCGCGCCCGCTCGTATTCCGGGTTCCCCGCCAGGCCCTGCGGCGGGGCCACGACGCCGGCAACCCCCTCGATATCGGCCGAGATGAAGATCTTCACGCCGCCCCTCCCAAGGCATGGCGCAGGCCGATGCGCCGGTTGCCGTCACGGCCGGTCATCGTGTCGGACGCCGCCATGGCATCGAGGACCGCTTCCTGCGTCGCCTCGGCGGTGGCCTGGAACAGCTTGTCGATGCGCCCCTCGGCGAGCGCCCGCAGGGCGGCGAAATCGCCGCCGCCGCGCCCGCCGCCATCGGCATCGACGCGGTCGGCGGTGGTGAATCCCACGAACACGTCGCCGCTGCCATTGCCCCAGAACGCGCCGCAGCGCGCCAGCCCCACGCCCGCGCGGCGGATCACCCGCTGCAACTGCCGGTGTTCGAGCGGGATGTCGGTGGCGAGGATGACGATGACGGATCCGCTCTCGGCCGCCGGCGGCGCGGGCGGCGCCAGCCTTCGCCCGTCGGGCAGCAGCAAATCCCCGGCGCGGCCGAAATTGGCCAGCACCAGCACGCCGAGATGATGCGCCGCCCCGTCCAGCCGCAGCCGGCGCGAGGCGGTGCCGACGCCGCCCTTGAAGCCGAAGCAGCTCATCCCGGTGCCGGCGCCCACCGCCCCCACGGCGAAATCCGCCCGCGCATCGTCGAGCGCCGCGCCGGCATCCGCCTCGCTCACCGCCAGCGCCTGGATGTCGTTGAGGAACCCGTCATTGCACTCCAGCACGACGGGATTGACCGTGCCGCGCCCGCCGCGCCCGATCTGCGGATTGGCGGCGATGGCGCGGCGGATCAGGGCGGTGCCGCAGGTGCCGACGCTGAGCGTGTTGGTCAGCAGGATCGGCGTCTCCAGAGTGCCCAGCTCGTCGATCTGCATCAGGCCGATGCTCTTGCCGAAGCCGTTCAGCACATGGCTCGCCGCGCGCGGCCGGTCGCGAAAGACGTCGCCGCCATGCGGCAGGATGGCGGTGACGCCGGTGCGCAGATCGCCCTCCGTGCGCGACGCATGGCCGACCCTGACGCCCGCGACATCGGCGATGCTGTTGCGCGCGCCGGTCGGCAGATCGCCACAGCCCAGGCCCAGCTCTCGCGCCCGCGTCATTTCAGCTTCTGGTCCAGCGCGTCGCGCAGCCCGTCGCCCAGCAGGTTGAGCGCCAACACGGTCACAAAGATGGCGATGCCGGGAAACAGCGTCACCTGATCCGCCACCCCGAGATAGCTTCGCCCATCGGCCAGCATCGCGCCCCATTCGGGGCTCGGCGGCTGTGCTCCGAGCCCGATGAAGCTCAGCGCCGCCGCGGTCAGGATCGCCGTGCCGACGCGCAGCGACACGTAGACGATCACCCCC
>JAGXAV010000452.1 GCA_018971455.1 Rhodospirillales bacterium | reverse complement strand
TTCTACCAGGCCCAGGTCGACACGGTGGACGAGGAGGGCGGCCAGGCCCACGAGGCCGAGGCTCTGTCGCGCGCCGTGGTCGAGCAGTTCGAGAACTACATCAAGCTCAACAAGAAGGTCCCGCCGGAAGCCCTGGCGTCGATCCCGCAGATCGCCGAGCCGGGCAAGCTGGCCGACAGCATCGCCGGCCACCTGTCGGTGAAGATCTCCGACAAGCAGCAGCTGCTGGAGATCTCCAACGTCGTGAAGCGGCTGGAGAAGGTCTACGCCCTGATGGAGGGCGAGATCAGCGTGCTGCAGGTCGAGAAGAAGATCCGCTCGCGCGTCAAGCGCCAGATGGAGAAGACCCAGCGCGAGTACTACCTGAACGAACAGATGAAGGCGATCCAGCGCGAGCTGGGCGAGCAGGACGACGCGCGCGACGAGCTGATCGAGCTCGAGAAGCGCATCAAGAAGACCAAGCTCTCGAAGGAGGCCCGGGCCAAGGCCGAGGCCGAGCTCAAGAAGCTGCGCAACATGAGCCCGATGTCGGCGGAATCCACCGTCGTGCGCAACTACCTCGACTGGATGCTGTCGATCCCGTGGAAGAAGCGCAGCAAGATCCGCAACGACGTGGTGGAGGCGGAGAAGGTCCTCGAAGCCGACCATTATGGCCTCGACAAGGTCAAGGAACGGATCATCGAGTACCTGGCGGTACAGGCGCGCAGCCCGAAGGTGCGCGGCCCGATCCTCTGCCTGGTTGGTCCGCCCGGCGTCGGCAAGACCTCGCTCGGCAAGTCGATCGCGCGCGCCACGGGACGCAACTTCGTGCGCATGTCGCTGGGCGGCGTGCGCGACGAAGCGGAGATCCGCGGCCACCGGCGCACCTATATCGGCTCCATGCCCGGCAAGGTGATCCAGGGCATGAAGAAAGCGAAAACCTCGAATCCGCTCTTCCTGCTCGACGAGGTGGACAAGCTGGGCGCCGACTGGCGCGGCGATCCGTCCTCGGCGCTGCTCGAGGTGCTCGACCCGGAACAGAACAGCACGTTCAACGACCACTATCTGGAGGTCGACTACGATCTTTCGGACGTGATGTTCGTTACCACCGCCAACAGCCTGCGCATGCCGCAGCCGCTGATGGACCGCATGGAGATCATTCGCATCCCCGGCTACACCGAGGATGAGAAGGTGGAGATCGCCAAGCGCCACCTGATCGCCAAGCAGTCCGAGGCGCACGGGCTGAAGCCGGACGAGTGGCACATCTCCGACGACGCGCTGCGCGACCTGATCCGCTACTACACGCGCGAGGCGGGGGTTCGCAATCTCGAGCGCGAGCTGGCCAATTTGGCCCGCAAGGCGGTGAAGGAGATCGTGACCAGCGCCGCGAAGAAGGTCTCGTTCACCCGCAAGAACCTGGAGAAATATGCCGGGGTGCGCAAGTTCCGGTATGGCGAGGCCGAGGCGGAGGACATTGTCGGCGCCGTGACCGGGCTTGCCTGGACGGAGGTGGGCGGCGAAATCCTGACCATCGAGAGCGTGATGCTGCCTGGCAAGGGCGCCGTGAAGATCACCGGCAAACTGGGCGACGTCATGCAGGAGAGCGTGTCGGCGGCGCTGAGCTACGTTCGCAGCCGCTCGATCAATTTCGGCATCAAGCCGACATTGTTTGAAAAGCGCGACATCCACGTGCATGTGCCCGAAGGGGCCACACCGAAGGACGGGCCCTCGGCCGGCATTGCCATGGCGACCTCCATCGTTAGCGTGTTGACCGGCATTCCGGTGCGTCGGGATATCGCCATGACCGGCGAAATCACGCTGCGCGGGCGGGTGCTGCCGATCGGCGGGCTGAAGGAGAAGCTGCTGGCCGCGCTGCGGGCCGGGATCACCACGGTGTTCATTCCGAAGGACAACGAGAAGGACCTGGCCGAGATTCCGGACAACGTGAAGAAGCACCTGAAGCTGGTGCCGGTCGCGCATGTCGATGAGGTGATCGGCCAGGCATTGGTGCGCCGGCCGGAGCCGATCGAGTGGGTGGAGCCGCCGGAGGCGCCGGTGGCGGCGGCGGTTGAAACGGCGGCCTCGCTGCCGCATTGAGGGGGCGCTGGCTTTGGCAGGCGGCCCGTCCGGGGTGTCCGGCGGGCCGTTTGCTTGAAATATCGCCCGATGGCGCGCAAAACCGGCGGCGCTGGGGGGCGCTTCGTTGACGGGCCGGAAAACCGGCCTCTACTGTCGGGCGAATTCGGATGCGGCGACTCGCCAGGAGCGCCGTGCGGGTATGTTTGAACGCGATCAGGGAGTCTCCACGTGAACAAGATGGATCTTATTGCCGCCGTGGCCGACGCGACGGATCTGCCGAAGGCCAAGGCGGCCGAGGTGGTGGATGCGGTGTTCGGCGCGATCGAGGGCGCATTGAAGAAGAAGACCGAGGTTCGCCTGGTCGGGTTCGGCTCGTTCGCCACGGCGGCTCGCAAGGCGACCACCGGGCGCAACCCGCGCACCGGCGCCGAGCTGAAAATCCCGGCCTCCACCTCGGTTCGCTTCAAGCCCGGCAAGGGCCTGAAGGACGCCGTGAACTGAGCCTGCCCGATCACCGATCGGAGACCGAGGGCCGCCCGCTAGGGCGGCCCTTTGCTTTTGCGCGCCGGTTTGGTTAGGTGCCCCCCGGCGGGCGGTTAGCTCAGCGGTAGAGCG
>JAGXAV010000451.1 GCA_018971455.1 Rhodospirillales bacterium | reverse complement strand
CGAGGGGCGCGGGGCGGCCGCGCATATCGAGACCATCCTCGCGCCGCTGGCGCCGGGGGCGGCGCTGGTGACCATCCTGGACGGGCATCCGGCGGCGCATGACTGGATGGGGGCCGTGCGTGGCCAGCGCGTCGTGCCACTCGGCGTCGACCGTTTCGGCCAGAGCGGCGATATCCCCGATCTCTACCGGGAATATGGCCTCGACACGGAGGCGATCCTCGAGGCCTGCGCCCAGGCGCTGCTCGGCTGATCCTGCCGCCGCCTGGGAGCGCGGGCCGGGGGGCGCGGGCCTCAGCCCTCCTGGCGGTAGTTCGGCGCCTCGCGGGTGATCGCCACGTCGTGCACATGGCTCTCGCGCAGGCCGGCGCCGGTGATGCGGCGGAAGCGCGACTTGGTTTGCAGCTCGGCGATGGTGGCACTGCCCGTGTAGCCCATGCCGGCGCGCAGCCCACCGACCAGCTGATGCAGCACGGCGGTGACCGGGCCCTTGTAGCCGACGCGGCCCTCGATGCCCTCGGGCACCAGTTTCAGCGAGTCGGTGATTTCCTGCTGGAAGTAGCGATCCGCCGAGCCGCGCGCCATGGCGCCGATGCTGCCCATGCCGCGATAGGATTTGTAGGAGCGGCCCTGGTAGAGGAACACCTCGCCGGGCGCCTCGTCGGTGCCGGCGAGCAGGCTGCCGATCATCACGCAATCGGCGCCCGCGCCGATCGCCTTGACGATGTCGCCCGAGGTGCGGATGCCGCCATCGGCGATGGCCGGCACGCCGTGGCGGCGGCACATCTCGGCGGTCTCCAGGATGGCCGAGAATTGCGGCACGCCGACGCCGGCGACGACGCGGGTGGTGCAGATGCTGCCCGGGCCGATGCCGATCTTGATGCCGTCGGCGCCGGCGGCGATCAGCGCGGCCGCCCCTTCGGGTGTCGCGACGTTGCCGGCGATGACCTGCACGTAGTTGGAATGCTTCTTGATGCGCTCGACGGCGGCGAGCACGCCGGCGGAATGGCCATGCGCGGTATCGACCACGATGACGTCGGCCTCGGCGTCGATCAGCGCGAGCGCGCGGGCATGCCCGTCCTCGCCGACGCCGGTGGCGGCGGCGACGCGCAGGCGGCCGAGCTCATCCTTGTTGGCGAGCGGATGGGCCTGCGCCTTGTCCATGTCCTTGACGGTGATCAGGCCGACGCAGCGATAGGCCTCGTCCACCACCAGCAGCTTCTCGATGCGGTGGCGGTGCAGCAGGCGGCGCGCCTCGTCCGGCCCGACGCCGGCGGTGACGGTGATGAGATTCTCGCGCGTCATCAGCTCATAGACCTTGAGCGACGGGTCGGTGGCGAAGCGCACGTCGCGGTTGGTCAGGATGCCGACCAGTCGGCCATTGTCGCGCTCGACGACCGGGATGCCGCTGATGTGGTGGGCGCTCATCAGCGCGCGCGCCTCGGCCAGCGTCTGGTCGGGGTGGATGGTGAGCGGGTTCACCACCATGCCGGACTCGAATTTCTTGACGCGGCGGATATGGGCGGCCTGCTCGCCGATATCGAGGTTCTTGTGAATCACGCCCATGCCGCCGTGCTGGGCCAGCGCGATCGCCATCGGCGCCTCGGTCACCGTGTCCATCGCCGAGGAGATCAGCGGGATGCGCAGCGCGATGGTGCGGGTGAGGCGGGTGGCGGTGTCGGTGGCCGAGGGCAGCACCTGCGAGTACGAGGGCACCACCAGCACGTCATCGAAGGCGAGCGCCTCGGTCACGCGGACGGCGGCGGCCTCGGTGGCCGGGGCGGCGGTGACGGGGGAGGAATTATCCTGGGGTGCCATGGCCGGACCTTTCGCGGGGGATGCGCGGGCAATCCCGTGCGGGATGCGCAACCCAACCTTGGCGCGCTCCCATAGCGCCGCGATGGCGGTGGCGCAAGCGAAGCTTGATGACGCTGACCTGCCATGCGCGCCGATGCGCCCTCACCCGCCGCCCGGCGGGCCGGCTTGCGCCGCTACGCCCCGCGGAATCCGGTGGCGACGACGTAGAGCTCGCTGCTCTCCTTGCGGCTGGCGGGCGGCTTGGCGTGGCGCACCGTGGCGAAAAGCCGCTTCATCGGCGCCAGCATCTCGCGCTCCGTGCCGCCCTGGAACACCTTGGCGACGAAGCCGCCGCCGGGCGCCAGGATGTTGGTGGCGAAATCCAGCGCCAGCTCGGCCAGCGCGATGATTCGCAGATGGTCGGTGGCGCTGTGGCCGGTGGTGTTCGGCGCCATGTCCGACAGCACCAGATCGGCCGGGCCGCCGAGCAGGGCGATGAGGCGGGCGGGCATGTCCGGGTCGTTGAAATCACCCTGGATGAACTGCGCCCCGCTCACCGGCTCGATCGGCAGCAGATCGAGCCCGAGCACGCTGGCGACCTTGGCGCGCACGGCCACCTGGGCCCAGCCGCCCGGGGCGGCGCCGAGGTCGAGCACGCGCATGCCGGGGCGTAGCAGGTGGAACTTCTCGTCGAGCTCAAGCAGCTTGAAGGCGGCGCGCGAGCGCCAGCCCTGGGCGCGGGCGGCGGCGACGTAGGGGTCGTTGAGCTGGCGGCGCAGCCATTGCTGCGAGGCCGGGCTGTGCTTGCGGGCCTGGCGCAGATTGACGCCAAGGCCGCGGGGCGCCGCCGGGGTCTTGGCGCCGGGCGCTTTGGGAGGTTT